>NZ_JBHTWX010000004.1:0-57895 GCF_042792155.1 Kitasatospora sp. NPDC056651
CTGATCCACCCCGAAGGGCTTCACCGTTCGACTTGCATGTGTTAAGCACGCCGCCAGCGTTCGTCCTGAGCCAGGATCAAACTCTCCGTGAATGTTTACTCGGCCCCGCAATCAAGCAGAGCCGGTCCACACTCGCGTTGAGCGGCACGGCAACCACCGGAATAGGGTGATCCCGCGCACTGCGTCCTCGCTAGTGTTTGTTTCAAAAGGAATCTCCAACCCCAGTCGCAATGACCGAGGCCGGGGATGTCAACATATCTGGCGTTGACTTTTGGCACGCTGTTGAGTTCTCAAGGAACGGACGCTTCCTTCGGACTGCCTTCCAGCAGGCCCTCCGGGCTTCGTTCTTTCGTGTTTCCAGCTTATCAGATGTTTTCCGCTCCGTTTTCCGGAGTTTCATTCATCGGATTTCCCGAGCTAGCCGGGCTCGCTTTCGCGACGTCCACCACATTAGCGCATTCCGAGTTTCATTCGAAATTCACTCCCGCTCCTGTTGGCGGCTACGCCAACGACCCCATCTTCATGGGGATCAGAGTGAGAGTTGGTCTTGCTGAATGGGGTGGCCGCTCCAGCGACTCGTTCAACACTAGGCCACCCGGACGACATCGTCAAACGTCGAGGGCCGGATCTGTCCAGATCCGGCCCTCGGAGCTCTGAATCACAGGTCAGAGCAGGTGTGTTTTGGCCAGGCATCAGCCTGACCGGTTCATCGACCGGTCAGCCGGCGGTGACCAGTTCCACCGCCGCGAGGTTTCGCTTGCCGCGCCGCAGCACGAGCCAGCGACCGTGCAGCAGGTCGGCCTCGGTCGGCGCCGCCTCCTCGTCCGTCACCTTGACGTTGTTGAGGTAGGCGCCACCCTCCTTGACCGTCCGGCGGGCGGCCGAGCGGCTCGGCGAGAGACCAACGGCGACCAGCAGGTCGACCACCGACTGGAGTTCGGACACCTCGGCCTTCGGGACCTCGGCCAGGGCTGCCGCCAGGGTCGGGGCCTCCAGATCGGCCAGGTCGCCCTGGCCGAACAGCGCCCTGGACGCGGCGACCGCGCGCTCGTACTGCTCCGCACCGTGGACCAGCGTGGTGAGCTCCTCGGCGAGGGCGCGCTGGGCGAGACGAGCAGCGGGGCGCTCGGTGGTCTCGCGCTCCAACTCCTCGATCTCCTCCTTCGAGTGGAAGCTGAAGATCCGCAGGAAGTTGGGGACGTCCCGGTCGTCCGCGTTCAGCCAGAACTGGTAGAAGGCGTACGGGGTGGTCAGCTCGGGGTCGAGCCAGACCGTTCCGGACTCGGTCTTGCCGAACTTGGTGCCGTCGGCCTTGACGATCAGCGGCGTGGCGAGCGCGTGGACGGACTTGCCGTCGGCCTTGCGGATCAGGTCCGCACCGGCGGTCAGGTTGCCCCACTGGTCGCTGCCACCGGTCTGCAGGGCGCAGCCGTAGCGGCGGTTCAGCTCCAGGTAGTCCATGCCCTGGAGGATCTGGTAGCTGAACTCGGTGTAGCTGATGCCGGCGTCGGAGTTGAGCCGTCGGGCGACGGCCTCCTTCGCGATCATGTTGTTGACCCGGAAGTACTTGCCCACGTCGCGCAGCAGGCTGATCGCCGACATCCCGGACGTCCAGTCCAGGTTGTTGACCATGCGGGCCGCGTACGGGCCCTCGAAGTCGAGGAAGCGCGAGATCTGGCCACGCAGGCGCTCGACCCAGCCGGCCACCGTCTCGGGATCGTTGAGCACGCGCTCGGCGGTGGGCTTCGGGTCACCGATCAGGCCCGTGGCGCCGCCGACCAGACCGAGCGGGAGGTTCCCCGCCTGCTGGATGCGGCGCATGGTGAGGATCTGGACCAGGTTGCCGAGGTGCAGGCTGGGGGCCGTCGGGTCGAAGCCGCAATAGAACGTGACCGGGCCGTCCGCGAACGCCTTGCGCAGTGCGTCCTCGTCAGTGGACAGGGCGATCAGCCCACGCCACCGCAGCTCGTCGACGATGTCCGTCACGGTCACGCTTCTCCTTCGATCGGGCGCCCGCCCGGCGACGGCCCGGTTCGATCGGGCCCCGGGTCGGTACGACTCCAGCCTGATAGAGCCTACGCGGTTCCTGCCAGCGAGTTTTCCCCGAGGCACCCCCGAGACAGTCGCAACGCGCCCCTTCGGACACCCCGTCCGCTCCCCCGGTCCCCTCTCCGATACCGGAAATTCCGTTGTTCGACGGCTGCGGGCCCATTCAGAGTGGTTCCACCGCCGTGCGGCGGCAGTGACGTGTGTGGAGACGGTCGTGCCGCCGTGGCACGCCCGCGGGAAGGGTGTGCCGAGTGCGCAACACGCTGGTTCTGAACGCGAGCTACGAGCCCTTGACGACGGTGTCGCTCCAGCGCGCCGTCGTCCTGGTGCTCCAGGACAAGGCGGTGGTGGAGCAGGCGCACCCGCTGCGCTCGATCCGCGGTACGGGCGTGGTCGTCCCGGTGCCACGGGTGATCAGACTGCAACGGTACGTACGGGTGCCGTTCCGACAACAGGCTCCGTGGTCGAGGCGAGGTGTCCTGGCCCGTGACCAGCACCTGTGCGCGTACTGCGGCCGGCGGGCCACCACGGTGGACCACCTCCAGCCCAGGTCCCGCGGTGGTGCGGACAGCTGGTTGAACACTGTGGCCGCGTGCGCGGAGGACAACCAGCGCAAGGCGGACCGCACGCCGGAGCAGGCGGGGATGAAACTGCTCCGCCGCCCGTTCGTACCGACGCCGCAGGCCAGCCTGATGCTGGCGCTCGGTCTGCGCGGCTCGGAGGTCCGGGACCTCGCCGACTGGCTGCCGGCCGTACCGGGCCGACCCGTCTCGGCGGCCTGAGGTTCCAGCGGGATCGAGAGTTCTCTCGACGTGATCGTGCTCTAGCGGTGAGAACGGCGGCGGGCGGGAAGGCGGTGGTGCGAGAAGGGCGGCAGGTCCGGGAGGCCGGACGGCCTCAGCCCTTCGCCTGGTAGCCCGCCGCCGTGCCGTAGTTGGCCGAGTGCTCGGGCACCACGACCACCTGGCCGCCGCCGATCAGCACCCGTCCGGAGATCAGCAGCGAGCCGGTGCCCGGCGGGAAGTTTCCGCCGGTCGCCTCCTCGCCGCCGACCAGGGGGAACCTGCTGAGGCGGGCGGGCTGGTCTCGGCGCTCGTCGGCGGCGAGCACCAGCGATCCGCCGTCGATGCCGACCGCCCGGGCGGCGCCCTTGGCGGCCGTCGGCGCTTTCCAGCGCTGCTTGCCGGTGTCCAGGTCGTAGCCGACCGCGGACACCGGTCCGCCGCCGCTCGGCGGGCCGATGGTGGTGACCATCGTGCGGCCTACGAAGTACACGCCGGGAGTGGCCGAAAACGCACCGTGCGCGACGTCCAGCCGGCCGCCGTCGACGGCCACGGGGATCTCGGCGGCCGGGTCGCCGGCCGCGCCCCAGGCGAACACCCGGTCGTTCTCGGGCTTCTCCCCGGTGGTGAGCACCACGGCCGGCTCGGCGGAGAGCACCGTCACCGTCTTCGGCTGGTTGTTCAGGCCCCGCCACCAGCTGACCTTGCCGTCCGCGACGTTCAGCGCGACGGCCTGGTCGGCGGGGGTCGAATCGGCACAGGAGGAGGCGACGAGCACGGTCTTGCCGCTGACGCCCCCGGAGAGGGTGCAGAACTTGCCCTGCCCGGTGTACTGCCAGACGTCCTTCCCGTCCGTCGCCTCCAAGGCCAGCGCCCGGTCGTCGCCGATGGCGACCACCTTGTCCTCGGTGACACCCACTCGGGCGGAATAGGTGCCCTTGGTGTCCGAGAGGGTCTTGGTCCATACGGTCTTGCCGGTCTTGGTGTCCACGGCGGCCAGCAGCGTGCAGGGGGTCTTCGGATCGGCCTGCGGACGGAACAGCGCCGCTCCCAGGCCCGCCTGGTTCACCCCGGCCGACAGCCCGCACGGGACGGCCCCGGCCGCCGGCGGCTCCACCGACCAGGTCGGCTTGCCGTTCTCCCGGTCGTACGCGTGCACCCCGGAGCCGTCGGCCCGCACCACGGCGTCGGCCAGCAGCCAACTGCCGATCAGCGTGTCGTCGCCCGCGGACGCACCGGCCGCGGCGGGCTGCGCGGCCCACGCCCGGTTGTGCGCCACCGCGAAGCCCGGCTCGCCGCCGCTGCTCGCCGCCGCGCTGCCGCCGCTCTCGGCACCGACCATCAGCCCCGCTCCCACCAGCACGCCCAGCGCGGCCACCCCGGCGCCGGTCCGCACCAGCAGGGCCCTGCGACTGGGCACGTGCTCCCCGGTCAGCACCGCGTCGGCGGCCTTCCGGGCCGTGGCGGAGAGCGATGAGCCGGAACCGGAACGCGAGCGGGAACCACCGTCGGCACCTCGCCGAGCAGCGGCCCGCGACGGCGCGACGGGCTCGGCCGGGAGCCCGGAGGGCTGCTCCGGAGACGTCACCTCGGGCTTCTCCGGACCGGGGGCGGACGCCGCCCCGACCTCCTCGATGCGCACGTAGCCGTCCGCCGAGTACTCCGCGCCCTCCGGGAGGTACAGGCCCTCCCCGGCCGGCTGCCCGGAGCCGACGTACGGCGCGTAGGGCTGGTTCTGCTGCCCGTGGTCCGGGTACTGCGGATACGGCTGGTACTGCTCCTGGCCGACGTACTGGTTCTGGACGTGGCCGCCCTCGGCATAGCCCGTCCAGCCGTATCCACTCTGGTCGTAACCGGCCTGGTCGTAGCCGGTGTACCCGTGTCCGTGGACGTCTTGGCCGTACGGCGGCAGCTGCTGCTGCCCGTACTCGACCGAGTCGTAGGCCGACTGTTGCGGCCACTGCGTCGACTGCTGCGGTGTCTGCTCCTGCTCGGAGTGCCCGCCGTATCCGCCGTGCTGCCAGTCCGGGTGGCCTTGAGACTGCCCCGTCTGCTGGGAGTGGGCGTCTCCGAAGGGCTCCTGCGCCATCCGTTCCGTCCCTCCCGAACCCGCCAGTCTGCCTGCCGATGCGGCAGTCAGCATCTCACGCCCACCCGAAGGCGCGGGCCCGGCCCTCCACCGTACGGTCCACAGCTCTCGGTCGGACCGCGTCAGACCGCCGACTCCGCGTGCAGGGCCTCGTCGATCCGGGCGGCGAGAGTGAAGTCCAGACCGGTGAGGCCGCCGGCGCTGTGGGTGGACAGGACGAATCGCAGCGTGCGCCAGCGGATGTCGATGTCGGGGTGGTGGTCGAGTGCCTCGGCCTGCTCGGCGACGGCGACGACCACCCGGATCGCCGCCGGGAAGTCCGGGGCGTCGGCGTCGCGCGAGATGCTGTCGCCCTCCCGCGTCCACCGGGGCAGTGCCGCCAGGGCCGCCGTGATCTCGTCCTCGTTCAGCCGTGCCCTGCTGCTCATCTCCGCGCTCCTGGTGGCTCGTCGGTCAGGGGGCCAGGACTCCCGGGTGCTCGGAATTCCTGGGTCAGGCGGCCTTCCGGCGCGGACGGGCCACCAGCTCGCCTCCGCAGTTGGGGCAGGTGGCGGCCATGGCTTCGGTGCAGTCCGGACAGAAGGTGCACTCGTAGGAACATATCGAGGCGGGGCTTTCGGCTGTCAGCGACACCGCGCAGCGCTCGCAGGTCTCACGCATCTCCAGAGCCATGACGCATTCCTCCGATTCCCAGCCAGGCTGACAGTCGTTCAATTCACCACCAGCTTGGTGACGGCCGCGAGGCCGACCACCACGATGACAACGCGCAAGGCGGTCGGCGGGAGACGACGGCCGACCTTGGCGCCGACCAGGCCGCCGACCAACGAGCCCGCCGCGATCAGGCCGGCCGCGGCCCAGTTCACGGTCGACGTGAACAGGAAGAAGAGCGCGGCAACGCCGTTGACGATCATCGCCAGGGCGTTCTTCACCGCGTTGATCCGCTGGAGGTCCTCCTGGAGCAGCATGCCCATCAGAGCCATCAGCAGCACGCCCTGCGCGGCGCCGAAGTAGCCGCCGTAGATGCCGGTGAGGAACACCCCGACCAACAGCACCGGGCTGCCGTCCGGGTCCCTACCGGGGCGGCGACGGGCGGCGACGGCCTTGGCCACCCGGGGCTGGATCATCACCAGGACGAGCGCGAGCAGGATCAGCACCGGGACGATCGCGTCGAATGCCCCGTTCGGCAACTTGATCAACAGCAGCGCGCCGACCAGTCCCCCGAGCAGCGACGCGCTGCCCATGCGCAGCACGCGGCGACCCTGACCGGACAGCTCACGGCGGTAGCCGATCACACCGCTGAGCGACCCGGGCACCAGACCGAAGGAGTTGGAGACGTTGGCCGTGACCGGCGGGATGCCCACGGCGAGCAGAACCGGGAAGGTGATCAGAGTGCCGGAGCCGACGATCACATTGATCATCCCGGCGCCGACACCGGCCACCAGAACGGCGATCGACTCCCAGAGCGTCATGGGTCACCTCTCCTCTCGGTCCTGTCCGAGGGGATCATGCCGGACCGCCCGGCGGGCCGACCAGAGCCGCCCACGTTTCGGGACACACGCCACAGTGCCCCGGCCCGTGCGCTTCGGCACCGCGAGAGGCCGAGGGCCCGCCACCTCTCGGCGACGGGCCCTCAACGAAGCACGATCCGAACGATCACTCCGGGTCGATCTTCGGGTATTCACGCACCGGGTCCACCCGGGGGCGGGCGGCACCCTTCTCGGTGTCGACCGGACGCGGGCCGGACGCCGGGTCGAGCGGCACCTGGGTGGCCGCCGGGGCCGTCTGCGGCACGCTGGGCGCGGCGACCGCGCCACCGTTCATCCCGCCGTTGCCGGTCAGGCCGGTGAACGCGCCACCGAGGCCCTTGAGCGCGTCGCCGACCTCGCTGGGGATGATCCAGAGCTTGTTGGAGTCTCCCTTGGCCAGCTCGGGCAGGGTCTGGAGGTACTGGTAGGCGAGCAGCTTCTGGTCGGCGTCGCCGTCGTGGATGGCCTCGAAGACCGTACGGATCGCGGCCGCCTCACCGTCCGCGCGCAGGACCGCGGCCTGCGCCTCACCCTCGGCCTTGAGCACTTCGGCCTGCTTCTCACCTTCGGCCTTGAGGATCTGGGCCTGGCGCTGACCTTCGGCGGTGAGGATCGCGGCGCGCTTGTCCCGGTCGGCGCGCATCTGCTTCTCCATCGAGTCCTGGATGGAGGTCGGCGGCTCGATCGCCTTCAGCTCGACGCGGTTGACCCGGATGCCCCACTTGCCGGTGGCCTCGTCCAGGACGCCGCGCAGACCGGCGTTGATGACCTCGCGCGAGGTCAGGGTGGACTCGAGGTCCATCGAGCCGATGATGTTGCGCAGGGTGGTGACGGTCAGCTGCTCGATCGCCTGGATGTAGCTGGCGACCTCGTACGTCGCGGCCCGGGCGTCGGTCACCTGGTAGTAGATGACGGTGTCGATATTGACGACCAGGTTGTCCTGGGTGATCACCGGTTGCGGCGGGAACGGCACGACCTGCTCGCGCAGGTCGATCCGGTTGCGGACGCGGTCGATGAACGGGACGACGATGTTCAGCCCTGCGTTGAGCGTCCGGGTGTAGCGGCCGAAGCGCTCCACGATCGCGGCGCTGGCCTGCGGGATGACCTGGATCGTCTTGATCAGCGCGATGAAGGCCACCACGACCAGGACGACCAAAACGATAAGGACGGGTTCCACGGACTCTCCCCTAGACGACCAGGGCGGTCGCGCCCTGGATTTCGACGACGTCGACCTGCTGCCCAGGTTCGTACACCTGGCCCGGGTGGAGCGCACGGGCCGACCAGATCTCGCCGTTCAGCTTGATCCGCCCGCCCTCCCCGTCGACGGTTTCCGCGACGACCGCGGTGGCGCCCTGGAGCGCCTCGATGCCCATCTTGACCTGCGGACCCTTCTCCAGCTGCCGGCGGGCGATCGGGCGGACGAAGACCACCATCGCGGTCGAGACCGCGACGAAGGCCAGGGTCTCCAGGACCACTCCGCCACCCAGTGCCGCCACGCCGGCGGCGAACAGAGCGCCGACCGCGAACATGGCGAACTCCGGCACGGCGGTGAGCACCAGCGGTATGCCAAGCGCTGCGGCGGCCAAGAGCCACCAAATCCAGCTGTCCACACGTCCATCCTAGGGAGCGAAGGCCTTCGAAGCGGACAGTTCCCGCAGGTCGAGCGGTGGAAACCGGTCGCGCGTGCGACCGGCTTCCGACAGCCTTCCGAATGCCGGGCGGACTGGGCCTCAGCCCAGCGGCAGGCCCTGGGCCGACCAGCGGTCCCCGTGCCGCTCCAGGGTGAGCGGCAGTCCGAAGCACTTTGAGAGGTTCCGGGCGGTCAGCTCGGTGTCGATGGGACCGGCCGTGAGCACCTTCCCCTGGCGAATCATCAGGACGTGAGTGAAGCCCGGCGCGATCTCCTCGACGTGGTGGGTGACCATCGCCATCGCCGGGGCGAACTCGTCCTGGGCGAGCGCGCCGAGCCGGCGGACCAGGTCCTCCCGGCCGCCGAGGTCCAGACCGGCGGCGGGCTCGTCGAGCAGCAGCAGCTCGGGGTCGGTCATCAGGGCTCGAGCGATCAGGGTGCGCTTGCGCTCGCCCTCGGAGAGGGTGCCGAACTTGCGGCCAGTGAGATTGGCCATACCGAGGCGGTCGAGCAGAGCGAGGGCGCGGGCCTCGTCCGACTGCTCGTAGCTCTCCTGCCAGCTGACCGTCATGCCGTAGGCCGCGGTGAGCACGGTCTGGAGCACCGTCTGCTCGGCGGGCAGCTTGTCGAACATGGCGGCACCAGCCAGACCGATCCGGGAGCGCAGTTCGAAGACATCGATCTCACCGAGCTTCTCACCCAGGACCGTGACCTTGCCCGAGGTCGGGAACAGGTACGACGAGGCGATCTGCAGCAGCGTGGTCTTGCCGGCGCCGTTCGGGCCCAGAATGACCCAGCGCTCGCCCTCGGAGATGGACCACGAGACCTGGTCGACCAGCGCGCGCCCCTCCCGGACCACGGATACGTCCACCAGCTCCAGCACGTCGCTCATGCCTATGCCTTCCCCAAAAAACAAGATTCTCGGCCGTCGGTGCGGGCGGCGAGCCTACTCCGGCAGCCGGTGGGCACGGGGTGGGTGCGCCGCACACGCATGGGCAAACCTACGCCACGCGGATGACCGCCGATTCCGTAGGCTGGCCGGATGCTCGCGACTCCTGCCGACAATCCGTACGAAGAGCCCCGTTCGGGGCGGCTCACCGCATGGGGCAACGCCCTGCTGGCAGGTCTGGTGCCTCCGGACGACGCCGCTACGGCCGTCTTGGGCGGGGACGAGTCCCACCGGGTGGCCGGGCTGCCGGGTGACGAGCCCGGCGACCGGCATGGGCTGACCTGGGCGCTGGGGCGGCTTCGGGTGCTCGGTGTGAAGGGCCTGCGTCTCGCGCTGCCCTCAGCCGGGCATCCCCTCGGGCTGACCGGCCCGCAGGCCTTCAACGAGCGGGCCATGGGTTCGGGCGAGGCCGTCCTGGCCGTGGGCGCACCGCTCGGGCTGGTGCCGGAGGTGGAGGTGTACGGCCCGGTCGGCGATCGCTCGGCCACCGTGCTGTGGCGCTGTTACGAGGTCAACGACACACCGCCGGCCGATGTACCGTCGCTGCACGAGGCCGAACGTGAGCTGGCGGACGGGCTGCGAGAGGCAACCGTCATGCTCACCCGTCTCGACGTGGCCGGTGCCGGGCCCGAGGCCCTGCGTGCCCTCGACGCTTACCGCCGTCGAGGCCACAGCGAGCTGCTCGCCCCCGGCTACCCGCCCCGGGCCGTTCGCGTCCTGGAGTCGGCCCGTCAGGTGGCCGCCTTGCTGTCGATCGCCTCCGGCGGGCACGGGGCTGCCGTGAGCGCCTCCGAGATGGCGGCCCGCCAATCCGCCCTGGCCCCGCTGCGGCGCACCGCCCGGCGCGCACAGGTGGCCGCCTACAACGCCCTCGTCGACGAGCGAGACGACCGCTGAGAGCTGCTGGGGCCCGGCGTCGGCGGCGAGCGCGATGACCTCCGCGCGTTCGTACCTGCCGTCGGGGCCGGCGGTCAGGTCTCCGTGCACCGTGGCGGCCGACAGCCGGCACCGGGACCACCCCGGGATTCCGGCTGTGTCCGCCGCCGAGTAGCTCTCCGCAAGCCGCCGCTCCAGAGCCTCGGCCGCAGCCCGCGCCGTCGCTGCGGCCTTGCGCACACGCTCCATGACGACATGCTCCACCGCGGTGTACGGGACAGCGGCCAGGGCCTCCCGGCTGTACGTCGGCCAGCCGCGGTATCCGCCGCAAGGACGGAGTTCTCCTGCGGCGGCGAGCCGCCTGACGTCCTCGGCGATCACCAACAGGCCGGTGGTGTGGCCCAGTACCGTGGCCGCTTTGACCGCGCCCACTGGCGGGACAGCCCCTAGAACGCGGATGATCTCCTCAGCGCGAGCGTTCAGCTGGACCTCCACGACCGCTGACCACGCACCGCTGTCGAGGTCCGGCTCGGGGATCAGTTCACGCTCCCTTGCCAGGTTGAACTGCCAACGCCGCATCCGCAGTCGGCGCCTCAACAGCTCAGGCCCATAGGACTCCCGGTCCTGGACTGTCTCCCGAGTCGATCCCGCCCGACACTCGATGCCCTCCGCTGCACGGACATCGGCTCCCGCCTGCCGGCATCCGGGCAAGGAGCCGTCGGGCCCCAGCCCTCCGCCCCCGGCAGGAGCTTTGGTGCTGGGCCTGGGCATTGGGGGTTCGTCGAACAGTCGGCACGTCAACTCAAGCTCGTCGGCCAGCACGGCAGGCCCGCACTCACGGCGCATCGCGTTCACTCGGCCCTCCCTCGGGATCGGTGTCGGCAGTCAGCCTGACACAGCCGACTGACGGCACATCACCATAATTCGGACCATCCCTGCCGAACGGCACATGCCGGACTGCCGTTTGGCGCCCGCCACGACCGAAAACCTGCCAATCGGCACGGCGTGCGCACCGGCTTTTCGCGCCCCCAGCGCACTACCCCTCTCGGGTCTCCCCGTGGCGAACAGCCCAGAGCGCCGCCTGGGTTCGGTCGGCCAGGTCCAACTTCATGAGGATGTTGGACACATGGGTCTTCACCGTCTTCTCGGAGAGGTTCAGGCTGCGCGCGATCTCCCGGTTGGAGCGGCCGTCGGCGATGTGGCCGAGCACCTCGCGCTCACGCTCGGTGAGGGTGCCGCCGCGACCCTGCGGGGCGCGCGGGCCTTCGTCCGAGAGCAGGGCTTCGGCCAGCTCGGGCTGGAGCAGGACATGGCCGGCGTGAACCGAGCGGATCGCCCCGGCCAGCGCTTCCGGGTCCACGTCCTTGTAGACGTAACCGGCCGCACCGGCCCGCAGAGCGGGGACCATCGTGCGGTGCTCGGTGAAGCTGGTGACGATGAGGATCCTGGCCCGGCTGCCCTCCCCTTTGAGCGTGCGCAGCGCCTCGATGCCGTCGACGCCCGGCATCTTGAGGTCCATCAACACGACATCGGGGTCGAGCTCACGCGCCCGCTCGACGCCTTCTGCCCCATCGGCCGCCTCCCCGACCACCTCGATGTCGTCCTGGACCTCCAGGAAGGTGCGCAGCCCACGCCGGACCACCTGGTGGTCGTCGACCAGTAGGACGCGGATCGACGGTGTGCTCTCAGGCACCGGGGACCTCCATCTCGACGAGCGTCCCCCGGCCGGGGGCCGATTCCAGGGTGAGCGTGCCGCCGACGGCGGACGCGCGGTCGCGCATCGAGGCCAGGCCCAGATGGCGGCCGGCTCGACGAACGGACTCCGGATCGAAGCCACGCCCGTCGTCGTGCACCCGCAGCACTGCGCCGCGTGTGGGCGTCCCGGACAGGGTGACGATGACCCGTCGGGCGTCGGAGTGCCGCAGCGCGTTGTGCAGCGCCTCCTGCGCGACCCGTAGCAGTGCGGCCTCCTGGGCGGGTGGCAGCGCCCGGACGCCGTCGGCGGTGAAGGTGACGTCGGCGGCGTGCGCCCGGTCGAGGACCTGGACCTGGGAGGCGAGGGTGGCGCTCAGCCCGTCCTCCTCCAGCGCTGCGGGACGCAGCTCGACAACGACGGCACGTAGTTCGTCGGCGGCCTCCGCGGCCAGCCTGGCGACTTCGGCGAGTTCAGCGCGTGCCCTGGCCGGGTCGCGGTCGACGAGCTTAGCGGCGGCCTTGGCGGTGAGCCGGAGCGAGAAGAGTTTCTGCGAGACGGCGTCGTGCAGATCGTGGGCGATCCGGGCGCGCTCACCGGCCAGTGTGAGTTCGCGGCTGCGTTCGTACAGTCGGGCGTTGGACAGGGCGAGAGCAGCGTGCGCGGCAAGGATCCGCAACAGCTCTTCGTCGTGGTCGGTGAAGAGGCCGCCGCCACGCTTGTTGGCGAGGTAGATGACGCCCATCACCTGTGGCTCGTCCTCGGCCGCGTCGGTGTCCAGGATCGGCATGCCGAGGAAGGCGTCCATGTCCGGGTGGGCTTCGGGCCACCCTTCGAAGGCGGGTGCCGTGCGGACGTCCACGAGCCGGGTGGGCCCGGTCTCGTGCAGCATCGCGGCGAGGACTCCGTGTTGCCTGGGCAGTGGGCCGATCGCCCGCCACTGCTCGTCGGTGACGCCGTCCACCACGAACTGGGCGAAGCCACCGTGGTCGTCGGGCACGCCCAAGGCCGCGTACTCGGCGCCGAGCAGGCCTCGGGCGGAGGCGGTGATGCGGCGCAGCACCTCGCGGACCTCCAGGTGCCGGCTCATGGCGAGCAGCGCCTGGCTGACGGCCTCGATCCCCGCCAAGCAGGGTTCGCAGGCGGGCAGCGGGCCCTGGTAGGCCCGGTGGTCTCCGGTGGTGCTGGACATACCGCCAAACTACCGCCGCCGCGAGGACCGCCGCGTCCGTCCACGGCCGCCCCGGGCCCAGGTCCGGGGACCTAGGCCGCAGGGCCCGCCCGGAGCGGTACGAGACCACCCGAACGCCGAGGGGCGGCTCTCCCCGGTGGGAGAGCCGCCCCTCGGACCGACGTAGAAGCTCAGCCCTTCTGCATGACCTCGGGCTCGTGCCGACGCTGGAGCCGGGTCACGACGACGCCGATGACGACCGAGATGACGACCAGAACGCCCGCGTCGATCGCCCACTGGGCGACGCTGTGATTCCAGAGCGGGTCGTAGTTGGGATTCTGGAAGTCCTTGTTCCAGGGCCCCATGAGCGTGGACAGGTCGAGCGTGGTGGCGACGATGCCGGTGCCCCAGCGGGCCGGCATCAGCCACGCGCCCTGCTCCAGCCCGGGCTTGCTGAAGATCTGGAAGAGGCAGCCGGTGAAGACGACCTGGATGATGGCGAACATGACCAGCAGCGGCATGGTCTTCTCGGCGGTCTTCACCAGGGCCGAGATCATCAGGCCGAACATCATCGCGGTGAAGCTGAGCAGGATCATGCCGATGGTCATCTCGATGACCGGCAGGTTCTTCACGATCAGGCCGGTGTCGGGGAGCTTGCGCGGCAGGAAGCCGACGGCGGAGATGATGGCGCCCTGGATCACGCTGAAGAAGCCCAGCACGATGACCTTGGACATCATGTACGCCGAGCGGGAGAGCCCGGTGGCTCGTTCTCGCTCGTAGATCGCCCGTTCCTTGATCAGTTCTCGGACCGAGTTGGCCGCTCCGGAGAAACAGGCACCGATCGCGAGGATCATGATGATCGTCGCGGCCCCGCTGTTGAGATGGAGCTGTGTCTTGGGATTCGGCGCGAGCCCTGCCTCGTTCGGCACGAGCACACTGACCGCGCCGATGACGGCGGGAAGCAGCACGGACAGCGCGAGGAAACCGCGGTCCGAGGCGAGCACCGACATGTAGCGGCGCATCAGCGTCCACAGCTGCGAGCCCCAGCTCTGCGGCTTCGGCGGCCTGACGGCCTCCTGGGCGACCTGGGCGTGCTGCACCTCGCCCGCGTCCACGGTCGGCGCGGAGTACTGCTGGTAGTGCACGGAGCCCCGGTAGCGGCCGGCCCAGTCGTGGTCCGGGTAGTTCTCGAAGGCCTGGAAGACGTCCGCCCAGGTCTCGTACCCGAAGAAGTGCAGCGCCTCGTCCGGCGGGCCGAAGTAGGCCACCGAGCCGCCCGGTGCCATCACCAGCAGCCGGTCGCAGAGTGCGAGTTCGGCCACCGAGTGGGTGACGACCAGGATCGTGCGGCCGTCGTCGGCGAGGCCGCGCAGCATCTGCATGACCTCTCGGTCCATGCCCGGGTCGAGGCCCGAGGTGGGCTCGTCCAGGAAGATCAGCGAGGGCTTGGTGAGCAGTTCCAGGGCGACCGAGACGCGCTTCTGCTGGCCGCCGGAGAGCGCGGTGATCTTGTTGTCGGCGCGCTTGTCCAGGCGCAGCTCGTACAGCACCTCGTCGATCCGGGCGTCGCGCTCGCGGGCCTCGGTGTCGCCGGGGAAGCGCAGCTGGGCCGCGTACTTGAGGCCCTTCCGAACGGTGAGCTCGCGGTGCAGGATCTCGGACTGCGGCACCAGGCCGATGCGCGAGCGGAGCTCGGCGAACTGCTTGTAGAGGTTGCGGCCGTCGTAGAGGACCTCGCCGCGGTCGGCCGGGCGGTAGCCGGTGAGGGCACGCAGCAGCGTGGACTTGCCGGAGCCGGACGGGCCGATGACCGCGACCAGGGACTTCTCCGGGACGCCGAAGCTCACGTCGTTGAGCAGGATCTTCTTGCCGCCCTTGTGCTCGACCTCGACGGTCAGGTGGCGGGCGGAGAAGGAGACCTCGCCGGTGTCGACGAACTCCTGGAGCTGGTCGCCGACCAGGACGAAGCCGGAGTGGCCGACGGTCAGCCGGTCCTGCGGGCCCATCAGCTGGCGCTGCACCCGCTGGCCGTTGAGGAATATGCCGTTGTGGCTGCCGAGGTCGACGATCTCGTAGCGGCCGTCCGGGAGCTGACGCAGCTCGGCGTGGTGGCGGGAGACCTGGAGGTCGGACACCACGATGTCGTTGTCGAGCGCACGGCCGATCCGGACGGTGCGCATGGCCGACGTCAGGCTGCGGATGATGGTCGGCTGCGGCCCCCCATCGCCACCGTGCTGCGGCGGCGCCTGGAAGCCCTGCTGCGGGAAACCGCCGTGCTGGGGCTGCTGCGGCGCCGGCTGGGCCTGCGGTGGCGCGTACTGCTGCTGCGGGAACGCCGGCTGGGCCTGCGGCTGCCCCTGCCACGCCTGCTGCGGCTGCTGCTGGTGCTGCGGCTGGTACGGATCGTGCTGCGGCCAGCCCTGCTGCGGGGCGGGCTGCTGGGGCGTGGGCACCGGGCCGCGGCTGGTGACCGCCTCGTGCATCGGGGTGGCCCGCGGAGCACCGGCCTGCGGGGCGGCGACGTGCGCGGGTGCGGAAAAACCGAGCCGGGGGCCGTTCTCCGGGTTGCCGAGGTTGACCACGGCACCGGGGAACAGCTGGGCCTGCATGGTGCGGGCGCCGGCCACGTACGTGCCGTTGGTGCTGCCGTGGTCGTCCAGCTGCCAACCGCTGCCGTTGAAGCTGATGGTCCCGTGCTGCCAGGAGACCCTGGCGTCGTCGAACAGGAAGTCCGACTGCGGGTTGCGCCCGATGGTGTAGGACCGCCCGGGCTCCAGAGTCCGCTGCTGTCCGTTGATCTCTATGACGAGTTGCGGCACTGCTCGCCTGCCCCGCTCTCTCGGTTCCCCCGAATTGTGGCCCCCGGCCGGGGGTGCGCTGTTCCTCTGACTGACGGGGGGAATCATTCCAGCCTGCCGACCACCGATGAAAGTCACCCCGGGTGACTGTGACCAGGCTGCTACCGACCCTGGAGCCCCCTCGTCCCGCGAGGTGGGACGGGTGCTCCCGGGCCGCCGGGCGCCCGGTAGCGTGGGAGGCACCATGAACGCATCGCCCCTGGCCGCTGAGCCCCTCCCCGCCGCCCAGCACCGGACCGCGGACGAGCGCACCCTGCTCGTCAAGGTGTTCGGCAAGGACCGCCCCGGCATCACCGCCGGCCTCTTCGCGACGCTGGCCGGTTTCGGCGTCGACGTCATCGACATCGAGCAGGTCGTCACCCGTGGCCGCATCACGCTGTGCGCCCTGGTCACTCCTCCCCCCGCACCCGGCGCCGAGGGTGGGCTGCGCGCCACCGTCCACCGCTGGGCCGACGAGCAGAAGCTCCAGGCCGAGATCCTCTCCGGTATCGGTGACAACCGGCCGCGCCGCGAGGGCCGCTCGCACGTCACGGTGCTCGGCAACCCGTTGACCGCCGCCGCCGTCTCGGCGCTCACCTCCCGGATCACCGCTTCCGGCGGCAACATCGACCGTGTCTTCCGGCTCGCCAAGTATCCGGTGACGGCGGTCGAGCTGGCCGTCTCCGGTGTGGCCACCGACGAGCTGCGGGCCGCGCTGGCCCAGGAGGCGGCCACGCAGCGGGTGGACGTCGCGGTGGTCGCCGCCGGGCTGGAGCGCCGGGCCAAGCGCCTGGTGGTCATGGACGTCGACTCCACTCTCATCCAGGACGAGGTGATCGAGCTGTTCGCCGCCCACGCGGGCTGCGAGGAGAAGGTCGCCGAGGTGACGGCGGCGGCGATGCGCGGCGAGCTGGACTTCGCCGAGTCGCTGCGGGCCCGCGTGGCGCTGCTGGCCGGGCTGGACGCCTCGGTGACCGAGAAGGTGCGCGCCGAGGTCCGCTTCACGCCGGGCGCGCGCACCCTGATCCGCACGCTCCAGCGCCTCGGCTACCAGGTCGCGGTGGTGTCCGGCGGGTTCACCCAGGTCACCGATCACCTGGTGGAGCAGCTGGGACTGGACTTCGCGGCCGCGAACACCCTGGAGGTGGTGGACGGCAGGTTCACCGGCCGGGTGGTCGGCGAGATCGTGGACCGGGCGGGCAAGGCCCGTTGGCTGGCCCGCTTCGCCGAGCAGGCGAAGGTGCCGCTGGAGCAGACGGTGGCGATCGGTGACGGCGCCAACGACCTGGACATGCTGAACGCGGCCGGGCTCGGGGTGGCGTTCAACGCCAAGCCGGTGGTGCGCGAAGCCGCCGACACCGCGGTGAACGTGCCGTTCCTGGACACCGTGCTGTACCTGCTGGGCATCACCCGCGAGGAGGTCGAGGCGGCCGACGCGCTGCACGGCACCCCGACCGAATAGAGCCGGATCGAAGCGGGACCCTCCCGAGAGGGCTCGCCCCGGTCAGGGCCGATGGAGTGAGGCCCGCCCGAGAAGGTGCCTGCGGACAAGCCCGAGGGGCGCGCGGATTCGATCCGCGCGCCCCTCACGGACGTTCCCGGGCCCGCCCCTCGTGAATGTGCCCGGGCCCGGCCCTCACGGATGTCGCCGGGATCAGTCCTGCGGTGTGTGGTACGAGACCAGCTCGGCCACGCCCGGTTCGACGCCCTTCCAGGAACCGTTGAAGCTGAGCACCGCGATCGCCGCCGTCGGGAAGCCCCCGAGCCGCAGCCGCTCCAGCGCGTCCGGGTCGCCGGCGTCCCCGGCCAGCACCTGGGTCAGGCCCAGCACGCCCGGGTTGTGGCCGACCAGCACCAGGTCCGAGTACTCCTCCGGGGTCTCCTGGAGCACGGCGATGATCTCGCCGGGGCTGGCCTCGTAGACCCGGTCCTCGTACACCGTCTTGCGGGCCCGCTTGGGCAGCTCGTGCGCCGCCAGCTTCCAGGTCTCGCGGGTGCGCAGCGCGGTGGAGCAGAGCACGTAGTCGGGGTTGATGCCGGAGTCGACCAGCCAGCGGCCGGCGTCCGGGGCCTGGTGGCGGCCCCGGTCGGCCAGCGGCCGCTCGTGGTCGTCCACCCCGTTCGGCCAGTCGGCCTTGGCATGGCGGAGAACGATGATCCTGCGGGGTGTGTCGGCGCTCATACCCAGCAAGCTTGGCAGAAAAGCGGCCCGGGGGCGCGATGCTCCCGGATGCCGCCACTCCATGGGGCGACGAGTGCCATCACGCCCCCGTTCGGCAAGGCGTCAGGCGGCGTACGGGCCAGGTACGTACAGGCCGGCTACGTACGGGCCGGGTGCCGTACGGGCCGAGCGGCGTACGGGCCGGGTACGACAGGCCAGGCGGCGTACGGGCACCCGTCAGCCGATCGAGGAGGCGACGGTGGCGATGATCGACACCAGCACCGCGATGGCGACGATGGCGAGGGCGATGCGGCCGAGCTGCTTGCGGCCGTCGGTGGGGTTGGGATCGAGAACGGGCATGTCCGGGATTCTTCCATCCCGAACACGCCCGCCGTCCGCTGGCCCCGCCGCCTTGGCAGGGCCTTGACCTTCGCCGCCGGGCCTTGACCTTCGTTGTCAGGTCCCGGCCCTCGCTGTCAGGCCTCGGCCCTCACCATCGCGTCCCGCCCGTCGGCGTCACGCCTTCGCCGGCTCCACCGGGTGGACCGCCTCGTCCTCGATGTGCCGGGCCCGCGCCGCGCGCAGGCCGAACAGCATCTGCGGCACCAGCAGCAGTGCGAGGAAGCCCAGCGGCCAGTACCACTGACCGGTGGCCTGGTACATCCGGCCGATCAGGATCGGGCCCGGGACGGAGATCAGGTAGCCGACGCCCTGGGCGAAGACGGACAGCTGCGCCACCCCGCCCGCGGTCCGGGCACGCAGCCCGATCATGGTCAGCACCAGCGGGAAGGCGCAGTTGGACAGGCCCACGAGGACCACCCAGACCCACGGCGCAGCGGCCGGGGCGAGTGCCAGTCCGGTGTACCCGGCGATGCCGCAGGCGGCCAGCACCACCACGAACAGCCGCTGGTCGCCACGCCGGGCGGCCAGGTTGGGCAGGACGAAGGAGACCGGCACGCCGATCACCATGGTGACCGCGAGCAGCACCCCGGAGGTGCCCTTGTCGACGCCCGAGTCCTGGAAGATCTTCGGCAGCCAGCCCATCACCACGTACGCGCCGGTGGCCTGGAGGCCGAAGAAGCCGGCCAGGGCCCAGGCCGTACGGCTGCGGGTGATCGGCAGCTTGACGGGGGCCGCGGCACCGTCGGCGCGCTCGCCGCGCTCGCGCTTGGCCATCAGCAGTGGCACCCAGAGCACCAGGGCGAGCGCGCCCAGTCCGGCCCAGACGCCCAGGCCGTAGCGCCAGTCGCCGCCGAGCGCGTTGGTCAGCGGGACGCTGACGAGGGCGGCCAGCGCGGTGCCGGCGGAGAGTGCCATGGAGTACAGGCCGATCATCGGACCGACCTTCTCCGGGAAGTACCGCTTGATCACCACCGGCAGCAGCACGTTGGAGACCGCCACGCCCGCCAGCGCGAGCGCGGTGAAGAGCAGGAAGACCACGGTGCCACCGGCGAAGGAGCGGGCCAACACGCCCGCGGTGATCGCGCCCATGCCGGCCGTGATCACGGCGATCGGGCCGATCCGGCGGGCCGCGGCGGGCGCGGCGAAGCCGAACAGCGCGAAGCAGAGCGACGGGACGGCGGTGAGCAGCCCGGCGAGCGTCGGGTTCATCCCGAGGCTGGCGCGGACCGGGTCGAGCATCGGCCCGAGGCTGGTGACCACAGGGCGCAGGTTCACGGCGGCGGCGGCGATCGCGACGGCGAACAGCACGCCCAGGTACTTGGCGGAGCCGGAGGCGGACCGCTCGGTCCGCGGTGGCGGGGTCTCGGTCCGGGAGGAGGAATCGGTGGTGTCAGCTGCGGGCATGAGGGTCATCATAGAATGATGGGATGAATTGATGCATCCTGGAATTGGCATGATGTGCCGACCGTTCTCCACCGGCCACCTTCCACCCAGGCCCCACCCGAGCCGTAGTCGCAAGGAGTCCCCCGTGGCGCTGTCCTCGCCGAGGCGCACCCCGCTGTCCGATCAGGTGATCGCACAATTGCGTGCCCAGATCACTTCCGGGGAGTGGCCGGTCGGCTCCCGCATCCCCACCGAGGCCGCGCTGGTCGAGCAGCTCGGCGTCGCCCGCAACACCGTCCGGGAGGCCGTCCGCGCCCTCGCCCACAACGGCCTGCTCGACATCCGGCAGGGCTCCGGCACCTACGTACTGGCCACCAGCGAGCTGGCCGGAGTGATGCACCGCCGCTTCGCCGACGCCGACCAGGCGCAGGTCGCCGAGCTGCGGGCGGCGCTGGAGACCTCGGCGGCGGGCCTCGCCGCCCACCGCCGCACCGCGCGCGACCTGGAGATGCTCGACGGCTCGCTGGCCCGCCGGGAGGCCGCCTGGCACTCCGGTGACGCCGAGGACTTCATCCAGGCCGACGCCGCCTTCCACCAGGCCGTGGTGGCCGCCGCCCACAACGACGTCCTGCTCGCCGTCTACGCCGACCTCGGCGAGGTCACCCGCGAACATCTGCGGCACGACGTGGGCCCTGAGCTGATCGCCGAGCGCTACATCGGCCACCACACCATCCTGGAGGCCATCCGGGCCGGCGACGCCCAGCGCGCCTCGGTCGAGGCCGGCCGGGCGATCGGCGCCTGTGCCACCGCCGAGGTCTGACCACCCACCCCCGGCCCACCCCCGGCGCAGGGCCGCACCCGGGCTCCTGGCTTCGTCCCCGGTGCCGGCACCGGCACCGGCACCGGCCGACGAAACACCGCTGCCCCGGCCCTCCCGCAAGGGAGCGCCGGGGCAGCGGTGTACGGGCGGAGCGTCAGGCGCCGATGGCGTGCAGACCGCCGTCGACGTGGACGATCTCACCGGTGGTCTTCGGGAACCAGTCCGACAGCAGCGCGACGATGCCGCGGCCGGCCGGCTCCGGGTCGCTCAGGTCCCACTTCAGCGGGGAACGGTGGTTCCAGGTGTCGGCCAGCTCACCGAAGCCCGGGATGGACTTGGCTGCCATCGAGCCGATCGGACCGGCCGAGACCAGGTTGCAGCGGATGTTCCGCTCGCCCAGGTAGCGCGCCAGGTAGCGGTTGGTCGACTCCAGGGCGGCCTTGGCCGGGCCCATCCAGTCGTACTGCGGCCAGGCGAACTGCGCGTCGAAGGTCAGACCGACCACCGACCCGCCGTCCTGCATCAGCGGCAGCAGCGCCGTGGTGAGCGACTTCAGCGAGTACGCCGAGACGTGCATCGCGGTGGCCACGGACTCCCACGGGGTGTCCAGGAAGCTGCCACCCAGCGCGTCCTGCGGCGCGAAGCCGATGGAGTGGACGATGCCGTCCAGGGTCGGCAGGTGCTCGCGGACCTGGTCGGCGATGCCGGCCAGCTGCTCCGCGTTGGACACGTCCAGCTCCAGCACCTTGACCGGGTGCGGCAGCTTCTTGGCGATCCGCTCGGTCAGGCTCGGACGCGGGAAGGCGGTGAGGATGATCTCCGCGCCCTGCTCCTGCGCGAGCTTGGCGGTGTGGAAGGCGATGGAGGACTCCATCAGCACACCGGTGATCAGGATCCGCTTGCCTTCGAGGATTCCACTCATGATCAGTGACCCATGCCCAATCCGCCGTCGACGGGAATGACGGCTCCGGTGATGTACGCGGCCTCGTCCGACGAGAGGAACCGCACGGTAGAGGCGACCTCGGCGGGCGCCGCGTAGCGGCCCAGCGGCACGCCCGCGACGATCTCCGCGCGGCGCTCGTCACTGAGCACAGCGGTCATGTCGGTGTCGACGAAGCCGGGGGCGACCACGTTGACGGTGATGTTGCGCGGGCCGAGCTCGCGCGCCAGCGACCGGGCGAAGCCGACCAGGCCGGCCTTGGAGGCGGCGTAGTTGGCCTGGCCCGGGGAGCCGGACAGGCCCACCACGGAGGAGATCAGCACGACGCGGCCCTTCCTGGCCCGCATCATCAGCTTGGAGGCGCGCTTGACCACCCGGAAGGTGCCGGTCAGGTTGGTGTCCAGGACGGAGGTGAAGTCCTCCTCGGACATCCGCAGCATCAGGGTGTCCTTGGTGATGCCCGCGTTGGCGACCAGCACCTCGACCGCGCCCTGCTTCTGCTCGATCTCCGTGAAGGCGGCGTCGACCTGCGCGGCGTCCGTGATGTCACAGCGGACCGCGAGGACGTCGTACTTGGCCAGCGCCTCGGGCACCTCGCCCGAACGGCTGGTGATGGCCACCTTGTCGCCCGCTTCGGCGAAGGCCTGGGCGATCGCGAGGCCGATGCCCCGGTTTCCTCCGGTGACGAGAACCGAGCGGCTCAACGATCCACCTCTCTCCGTGTCTGAGCACGTACGCAGGATCGCGTACGCAGTGTGACGCTATCGGGCGGTCGGCGGCGGCGGCGCATCGGGCTCCCACAGCGCCGCCCCGGCGGATCTGTCGCAATCCGACAATCCGCACCCGCCCGGGCCACCCCGGTGGCGGACATCGCCCAGGCCCGGGCGTTGCCCGGATCGGGGCGACTGTACGGGAACAACACGGACCGGCGCACCCGTTGCCCCCGTGGTGCTGGCCGGCCCGGGATCGGCCGTACCGATTCCCGACCATCCCGGCGAGCGACGAAGGCAGAGCGGATGACCAAGGCACGGCCCGGGAGCACCCACCGACGCGGACGACTGCTGGCCCTCACCGCCGTGGCGGCCGGCCTCGGCGCGGCCGCCTGGTCGCTGCGCGACCTGCCTGCGGCGTTCGGGCGGCGGCCGGACGGCGAGCGCGAGGAGCGGGTGCGCAACTCCCCGCAGTACCGCGACGGCGTCTTCCACAACGCGCCCTCCACGCTCGCCCGCACCGAGGGGGCGCCCGGCTTCGACGGCGCCACCGCCCGCCGGATGCTGTTCGAGCGGGCCGGCCGCGTCCCCGCCCACCCGGTGCCGACCGTCCGCCCCGCCACCCCGCCCGGTCCGGCCGCCGAGGGCGTCGAGGTCACCTGGTACGGGCACGCCTCCGCACTGGTGGAGGTCGAGGGCTTCCGGGTGCTGCTCGACCCGATCTGGAGCGACCGCTGCTCCCCCGCCGCGCACGTCGGCCCCAAGCGGCTGCACCCGGTGCCGGTGGAGCTGGAGGAGCTGCCGCCGGTCGACGCGGTGCTGATCTCGCACGACCACTACGACCACCTGGACATGGCGACGGTCAAGCGCCTGGTGCGCAGCCAGTCCGCGCCCTTCGCGGTGCCGCTCGGCATCGGCGCCCACCTGCGCCGCTGGGGCGTCCCCGAGCACCGGATCATCGAGCTGGACTGGGACGAGACCTGCACCCTGGGCGACCTGGTGCTCACCCTGACCGCCGCGCACCACTTCTCCGGCCGCGGGCTGACCCGCAACACCACCCTGTGGGGCTCCTGGGTGATCGCCGGCCCGCGCCGCAAGGTCTTCTACACCGGCGACTCCGGCTACTTCGAGGGCTACGCCCGGATCGGCGAGCAGCACGGCCCGTTCGACGCCGCCCTGGTCCAGATCGGCGCCTACGACGAGGCCTGGGCGGACATCCACATGACTCCCGAGGACGCCGTGCTCGCGCACCGGGACCTGGCGGCCGGCCTGCTGGTGCCCGTCCACTGGTGCACCTTCAACCTGGGCCTGCACCCGTGGTCCGAGCCGATCGAACGGCTGGTGAAGGCGGCCAAGGACCAGGCCGTCCCGCTGGCCGTGCCGCGCCCCGGCGAGCGGGTGGACGTCGACAACCCGCCGGAGCCGGACGGCTGGTGGGAGACCGTCGGCTGACGCGCCCCTCCCCCGCCCGGAGAAGGAGGAACCGACCGGAGCAGGAAACGGCCGGAGAAAGGAAACGGCCGGGGCAGGAAACGGCCGGGGCAGGAAACGGCCGGAGATAAGTGGGTCGGCACACGAACCGCACTCTCCGGAACCGCGGCGCACCGGTCGAAATGCGCTGGCCGGAAACCCGGTGGACGGGAAATGATGCGGTGCGGGCACCCCCGTGCGCCCGCACCGTCACCCTCCGCGACCTGGGAGCCCGATTGCCTCCGATCCCTCCGGCCGACAGCTCCGGCGCCCCGCACGGGCGCGCCGTCGACCCGCTGTTCCTCGCCCTGCCGCTGCGCTCCCTCGCCGACGCCGCCCTCACCCGGGCCCGCGAGCTGGGCGCGAGCCACGCCGACTTCCGCCTGGAGCGGATCCGCAGCGCCTCCTGGCGGCTGCGCGACGCACGTCCGGCCGGCACCTCCGACAGCGTGCGGCTCGGTTTCGCCGTCCGGGTGCTGCTGGACGGCGCCTGGGGCTTCGCCGCCGGCGTCGACCTCACCTCCGGCGGGGCGGCCCTGGTCGCCGAGCAGGCCGTCGCGGTGGCCCGGCTCTCCGGCGGGATCAGCCGGGCGGCCGGCTCCGCCCAGCGGGTCGAGCTGGCCGACGAGCCGGTGCACCGGGACGTCACCTGGGTCTCCGCGTACGAGCTCAATCCCTTCGAGGTGCCGGACGCCGAGAAGACCGCGCTGCTCGCCGAGCGCAGCTCCCGGCTGCTCGCCGCCGCGGGCGTCTCGCACGTCCAGGCGGCCCTGGAGACCGTCCAGGAGAACAAGTTCTACGCGGACACCGCGGGCACGATGACCACCCAGCAGCGGATCCGGGTCCACTCCGAGCTGGAGGCGACCTCGGTCGACGAGCGCACCGGCGCCTTCGACTCGATGCGGACCCTGGCCCCGCCGGTGGGCCGCGGCTACGAGTTCGTCTCGGGGGTCCGGGGGGCGTCCACCGACGGCTGGGACTGGGACGCGGAGATCGCCGAACTGCCCGTCCTGCTGGCCGAGAAGATGAAGGCGCCGAGCGTCGAGGCCGGCCGCTACGACCTGGTCATCGACCCGACCAACCTCTGGCTGACCATCCACGAGTCGATCGGCCACGCCACCGAACTGGACCGCGCGCTCGGTTACGAGGCCGCCTACGCCGGCACCTCCTTCGCCACCTTCGACCAGCTCGGCTCGCTGAAGTACGGCTCCGAGCTGATGCACGTCACCGGCGACCGCACCGCCGAGCACGGTCTGTCCACCATCGGCTACGACGACGAGGGCGTGGCCACCCAGTCCTGGGACCTGGTCAGGGACGGCGTGCTGGTCGGCTACCAGCTCGACCGCGCCATGGCCGGGCTGAAGGGCTTCGAGCGCTCCAACGGCTGCGCCTTCGCGGACTCCCCTTCGCACGTCCCGGTGCAGCGGATGGCCAACGTCTCGCTGCGGCCCGCGGCCGACGGCCCGGACACCGAGGGCCTCTTCGCCGGGGTGGAGAACGGCCTGTACATCGTGGGCGACCGCTCCTGGTCGATCGACCAGCAGCGCTACAACTTCCAGTTCACCGGGCAGCGCGCCTACGCCATCAAGGACGGCGAGCTCGCCGGTCAGGTCAAGGACTTCGCCTACCAGGCCACCACCACCGACTTCTGGGGTTCGATGGCCGCGGTCGGCGGCCCGCAGACCTACCGCCTCGGCGGCGCCTTCAACTGCGGCAAGGCGCAGCCCGGCCAGATCGCGGCGGTCAGCCACGGCTGTCCGTCGGCGCTGTTCCGGAACGTCAACGTGCTCAACACCCAGCAGGAGGCGGGTCACTGATGACCGCGAAGCAGCCCCACGAACTCGTCGAGCTGGCGCTCGGCCTCTCCCGCGCCGACGGCTGCGTGGTGATCGCCGACGAG
This sequence comes from Kitasatospora sp. NPDC056651, assembly GCF_042792155.1. Taxonomy (NCBI): domain Bacteria; kingdom Bacillati; phylum Actinomycetota; class Actinomycetes; order Kitasatosporales; family Streptomycetaceae; genus Kitasatospora; species Kitasatospora sp. NPDC056651. The sequence continues at coordinate 25,389 of NZ_JBHTWX010000004.1, forward strand.
GCGTCGACCGCCAACCTGCGCTGGGCGGGCAACACGCTGACCACCAACGGCGTCACCCGCGGCAGCAGCCTCACCGTGATCGCCACCGTGGCCGGCGCCCGGGGCACCGCCTCCGGTGTGGTCTCCCGCTCGGCCGTCACCGCGCAGGAGGTGGAGGGGCTGGTGCGGGCCGCCGAGGAGGCCGCTCGCGCGGCCGGCCCGGCCGAGGACGCCCAGCCGCTGATCGCCGACCGCCCCTCCTCTCCGGACTTCACCGAACCGCCCGCGCTGACCTCCATCGCGGTGTTCGACACCTTCGGCCCGGCCCTCGGCGAGGCCTTCGCCCGCGCCGCCGCCCAGGGCGAGCTGCTGTACGGCTTCGCCCGGCACGAGGTGACGTCCAGCTACCTGGGCACCTCCACCGGCCTGCGGCTGCGCCACGACCAGCCCACCGGCATGGTCGAGATCAACGCCAAGACCGCCGACCTGTCCAGTTCGGCCTGGGTCGGCGCCGGCACCCGGGACTTCGCCGATGTCGACGTCGCCGCCCTGCACACCGAGCTGACCAAGCGGCTCGGCTGGGGCGCCCGCAAGGTGGACCTGCCGGCCGGCCGGTACGAGACGCTGCTCTCGCCCTCGGCCGTCGCCGACCTGCTGGTCTGCCTCAACTGGGCCTCCGGCGGCCGGGACGCCCACGAGGGCCGGACGGTCTTCTCCAAGCCCGGCGGGGGCACCCGGCTCGGCGACAAGCTCAGCGGCCTGCCGCTGACGCTGCGCTCCGACCCGCACGAGCCCGGCCTGGAGGCCGCGCCGTTCGTGCTCGCCCACTCCACCGGAGCGGAGTTCTCGGTCTTCGACAACGGCCAGCCGATCGACGCCACCGAGTGGATCCGCGAGGGCGTGCTGAACGACCTGATCACCACCCGCCACGCGGCCGCCCTCACCGGCCTGCCGCTGCGCCCGGCGATCGACAACCTCGTGCTGGAGACGGCGGACCAGGGGTCGGCACCGACCCTGGACGAGATGATCGCCCGCACCGGGCGCGGTCTGCTGCTCACCTGCCTCTGGTACATCCGCGAGGTGGACCCGGCGACGCTGCTGCTCACCGGCCTCACCCGGGACGGCGTCTACCTGGTGGAGAACGGCGAGGTCGTCGGCGAGGTCAACAACTTCCGGTTCAACGAGTCCCCGGTGGACCTGCTGGACCGGATCACCGAGGTGGGCCGCACCGAGCGCTGCCTGCCCCGCGAGTGGAGCGACTACGTCACCCGCACCGCGATGCCACCCGTGCGTGTCGCGGACTTCAACATGAGTTCGGTCAGCCAGGCCTCTTAGCCGCTGACCTACGGGGGGATACGAGAGACATGATGGACGAGAAGCGCCTGGTCAGGTCGAGCAAGATGCTGTCGCGCGTCCTGCGGCACGAGCCAGCCCTGGTGGGGGTCACGCTGGACGGGGCCGGCTGGGTCCGGGTCGACGAACTGCTCGCCGGGCTCGCCGCACGGGGCAGACCGCTCACCCGGGCCGAGCTGGACCACATCGTCGCGACCAACAACAAGCGCCGCTTCGGCTACTCGCCGGACGGTCTCTCGATCCGCGCCAACCAGGGCCACACGGTGGCGGTCGACCTCGGTCTGGCCGCCACCGTGCCGCCGCCGGTGCTCTACCACGGCACCGCCGACCGGCACCTGGCGGCGATCTTCCGCGAGGGCCTGATCCCGATGGCCCGCCGGGACGTCCATCTCTCGGCGGACACCGAGACGGCGACCCGGGTCGGCGCGCGGCACGGCCGTCCGGTGGTGCTGACCGTGCACGCGGCGGCGATGACGGCGGCCGGCCACGAGTTCCGGGTCAGCGAGAACGGTGTCTGGCTCACCGACGCCGTGCCACCGCGGTACCTCTCCCGACGCTCCTAGCCCGGCCGGCCCGGCGGGCCGTGCCACCGTGCCACCTCGCCGGCGCCCGCAGCCGCAGGGCCTGTCCGCTCCGCCGGACAGGCCCTTCGCGTGCCCGACCGGGTGGGTCCGGCGCACCCGGTCTCGTCGCGGCCCGTGCCCGGGCGTACCGTGAGGAGGCCGCGCGGCCGGTCGCGCGGGTGCGCGACGAGGGCGGTAGGACACATGGGCAAGAGCGCCGACGGCGGGCGGGTCTTCCGGATCACGGGAGCGCGCAGCAGCCTCACCGAGGACGTCCGGGGGCGCCAGCGCCGCTACGTCATCTCGATGCTGGCCCGTACGGCCTGTGTGCTGCTCGCGGTGGTGCTGTGGGACGTCCAACGGGTACTGGCGTTCGCCGCCCTGGCGGGTGCTGTGCTGCTGCCGTACTTCGCGGTGCTGATCGCCAACGCGGGCCGCGAGCGGGCTCCGGGGCTGCCGAGCACCTTCGACATCCCGCTCGACACCCCGGTGATGCTCGGCCCCGGTGGGACGGGTGGGGCCGGTGCGAAAGCTGGTACAGGAGAGACAAAGGCCGCGGCCACCGATCCTTCACAGGACGTGAACTGACCGTCCTTTTCACACCAGTTCACCCCGATCTGACTCAACGAAAGCTCAAAAGAAGCTCAGATTAATCATGCAATACCTCCCCATCCGAGGGTCGTGGCGTGACATACTGCGTACGCGCTCCGCATCCCCCGTCGGAGCGACGGACCGACGCCGGGCGGCTCCCCCCGTGGCTGCCCGGCGTCGCCATGCCCGGCTCCGGTCACCCCGGGCGGTCGTGACAGACTGGCGGTGCAGACTCCCCCGCCAATTCGTTGAGGACGGCCCGATGGACACCCCGCAGACGCCGATCTGCTCCGCCAAGGGCTGCCGGGCGGACGCCGGCTGGGTGCTGGTGTGGAACAACCCCAAGCTGCACACCCCGGACCGCCGCAAGACCTGGCTCGCCTGCGACGGGCACCGCGAGCACCTGTCCCAGTTCCTCGGGGTGCGGGGCTTCCTCAAGGAGGTCGTCGCCTTCGCCGACTGGACCCCCGAGGCCGCCGAGTAGTCGGCCGGGCCCGCGAAGAGCCGACCGGGTCCGCGAGGAGTCGCTCCGGCCGAAGAAGCCGCTCTAGCCGCCGATCGCGGACATTGGCCGCCCGGGCTGGAGGAACTCCGGGTCGTCTATCCCGGCCCCGGCCTTCTTGCCCCACATCGCCGCCCGCCACAGCGCGGCGAGTTCGGCGTCGTTCGCGCCCGAGCGCAGCGCGGTGCGCAGATCGGTCTCGCCGGTCGCGAACAGGCAGTTGCGCACCTGGCCGTCGGCGGTCAGCCGGGTGCGGTCGCAGGCCCGGCAGAACGGCCGGGTGACCGAGGCGATCACACCCACCCGGCCCGGGCCGCCGTCCACCAGCCAGCGCTCGGCTGGTGCCGCGCCCCGCCGGGCGGACGGTTCCGGGGTGAGCGTGAAGCGGGCCCGCAGCAGGTCCAGGATCTCCGCGGCGGTGACCATCGACGCGCGGTCCCAGCCGTGCTGGGCGTCGAGCGGCATCTGCTCGATGAAGCGCAGCTCGTACCCCCGCTCCAGGCACCAGGCCAGCAGGTCGGCCGCCTCGTGGTCGTTGACCCCGCGCATCAGCACCGTGTTCAGCTTCACCGGCGCCAGCCCGGCGGCCTCGGCGGCGGCCAGCCCGTCCAGCACGTCCTGGTGCCGGTGGCGTCGGGTGAGGGTGTGGAAGACCTCGGGATCGAGAGTGTCCAGCGAGACGTTGATCCGGTCGAGCCCGGCCTCGCGCAGCGCGCTCGCGGTGCGGGCCAGTCCGATGCCGTTGGTGGTCAGCGAGAGTTCCGGGCGCGGTTCCAGTTCGGAGCAGGCGGCCACGACGGCGACCAGCCCGGGGCGCAGCAGCGGCTCGCCGCCGGTGAAGCGGACCTCGCGCACGCCGAGGTCGCGCACCGCGACGGTGACCAGTCGGACGATCTCCTCGTCGGTCAGCAGGTCCGGCTTGGCCAGCCACTGGAGGCCTTCCTCCGGCATGCAGTAGGTGCAGCGGAGGTTGCACCGGTCCGTGAGGGAGACCCTCAGGTCGACGGCCTGTCGTCCGAACGTGTCGAGCAGCACGTGCGTCCTTCCCCGAGATGCGGCCGGCCCGGCCACCGTCACGGCGGGCCGGGCCAGCATAGTCATCGAGGGACGATCAGTGGGCGCCCAGCCCGGTCAGGGAGCGGACCTCGAGTTCAGCGTACTTCGCCGGGTCGGGACGTTCCCTGGACAGCAGCGTGCCGAGCCAGCCGGCCAGGAAGCCGACCGGGATCGAGATCAGGCCGGGGTTCTCCAGCGGGAACCAGTGGAAGTCGGAGTGCGGGAAGAGCGAGGTCTTCGCGCCGGAGACCACCGGGGAGAAGACCACCAGCGTCACCGAGGTGATCAGCCCGGCGTAGACGGAGCTGACCGCGCCGACGGTGGTGAAGCGCTTCCAGAACAGCGAGTAGAGCAGGGTGGGCAGGTTCGCCGAGGCGGCGACCGCGAAGGCCAGGGCGACCAGGGCTGCGGTGTTGAGCTTGTCCGCGAAGAGGCTGAGCGCGATCGCCACCGCCCCGATCGCGACCGCGGCCCACTTCGCCGACGACACCTCCTCCTTCTCGGACGCCTTTCCGCGCCGGATCACGTTGGCGTAGAGGTCGTGCGCGAAGGAGGCGGAGGAGGCCAGGGTGAGCCCGGCGACCACGGCGAGGATGGTGGCGAAGGCGACCGCCGAGATCACCGCGAGCAGGATCGCGCCGCCGGTGGTCCCGGCGCCCCCGCCGAGCGCCTCGGCCAGCTGCGGGGCGGCGGTGTTGCCCGCCGCGTTCGCGGCCTTGATGGCCTTGGGGCCGACCAGCGCGGTCGCGCCGAAGCCCAGCGCCAGGGTCATCAGGTAGAAGACGCCGATGATGCCGATCGCCCAGAGCACCGACTTCCGGGCCGCCTTGGCGGTGGGGACGGTGTAGAAGCGGACCAGGATGTGCGGCAGGCCGGCGGTGCCGAGGACCAGGGCGATGCCGAGACTGATGAAGTCGAGCTTGGCGGTGCCGCTGCCGTACTTCTGCCCTGGTTGGAGGAACGCCTCGCCCTTGCCGCTGGCGCTCGCCGCCGCGCCGAGCAGCTCGGAGGGGTTGAAGTGGTACTTGGCCAGCACCAGGACGGTCATCAGCGCGGCGCCGGCGATCAGCAGCACCGCCTTGACGATCTGCACCCAGGTGGTGCCCTTCATTCCGCCTATCACCACATAGACGATCATCAGCGCGCCGACCCCGACGATGGTCCAGCGCTTGGCGGCGTTCCCCTCGGCCCCGAGCAGCAGGGCCACCAGGGTGCCGGCGCCGACCATCTGGGCGAGCAGGTAGAAGATCGACACCACGATGGTGGAGACGCCCGCCGCGGTGCGCACCGGGCGCTGGCGCATCCGGAACGCGAGCACGTCCGCCATCGTGAAGCGGCCGGAGTTGCGCAGCGGTTCGGCGATCAGCAGCAGCGCGACCAGCCAGGCGACCAGGAAGCCGATCGAGTAGAGGAAGCCGTCGTAGCCGCTGAGCGCGATGGTCCCGGCGATGCCGAGGAAGGAGGCGGCGGACATGTAGTCGCCGGAGATGGCCAGGCCGTTCTGGAAGCCGGTGAAGCCGCGGCCGCCGGCGTAGAAGTCGGCGGCGCTCTTGGTCTGGCGCCCGGCCCAGACCGTGATGCCGAGAGTGGCCAGGACGAACACGCCGAACAGGGCCATCGTCAGGCCGCGGTGCTCGGTGGCGGAGCTGGCGAGCAGGGTCATTCGGCGGACTCCCGGGGAGCGTGGGCGACGGAGCCGTGCGCCTCGCGGATCGCCGCGGCGGACGGGTCGATCCGCCGGTCCGCGTAGCGGGCGTACCAGGCGGCGATGGCGAAGGTGGTCGCGAACTGCAGCAGCCCGAGCACCAGGGCCACGTTGACGTGCCCGACGACCTTGGTGCGCATCAGTCCGGGCGCGTAGCAGGAGAGCAGGACGTAGAGCAGGTACCAGAGCACGAAGCCGATGGTGACCGGGAAGGCGAAGCTGCGGAACGAGCGCCGCAGCGTGCGGAAGTCCTCGCTCTCGTCGATGAGTCGGACGTCCGTGGCGGCGTTGGTGATCGGCGGCGAATCCACTCTCTCTCCTCGGCGTATGTGTCACACGGGGGACGGTCGAACGTGAGGGTCGTCACAGGCCTGGTGCGCGCCGCGCAATGCTAGGAGCGTCCTGCCCGCCCCGAAAGGGGTTGACCGTGATCAGTCGACCGTTCACCCCCTCGGACCATCCGATTGGCCGAAAAGCAGTCCATCGCGGCGACCACTCCGTCCACGACCGGGATCCGGCCGCCGCTTCCCGCCCGCCCGGAGAACGGCACCGGCCCGTGCCGCACCCCACGCGGGGCGGCACGGGCCGGTGCCGGGAGACCGGTGTCTCAGAACGTGATCCGCACCTTCAGCGCCGAGCGGTCGTCCATCGCGCGGTAGCCGTCCGGAACGCCGTCGAGGCCGACGGTGCGGTCGAACACCAGGCCCGGCTCTATCGCTCCCGAGAGCACGTCCGGCAGCAGCTCGGGGATGTACGCGCGGGCCGGGGCGACACCGCCGTTCAACGAGACGTTCCGGCCGAACATCTGACCGATGTCGACGCCCGCGCTGCCGCCGTGCGGCACCCCGACGTAGCCCACCGCGCCGCCGTCCCGGGCGATCGAGATGGCCGTGCGCATCGACTCCTCGGTACCGACCGCCTCCAGTACCGCGTGCGCGCCCTGGCCGCCGGTCAGCTCCTTCACCGCCTCGACGGCGGCCTCGCCGCGCTCCGCCACCACGTCCGTGGCACCGAAGCGACGGGCCAGCTCGGTACGGGCCGTGTGCCGGCCCAGCGCGATGATCCGGCCCGCGCCCAGCCGGTGCGCGGCCAGCACACCGCACAGCCCGACCGCGCCGTCGCCGACCACCGCCACCGTCTCACCCGGGCGCACCCGCGCCGAGACCGCGGCGTGGTGCCCGGTCGCCATCACGTCGGACAGCGCCAGCAGCCCGGGCAGCAGCTTCTCGTCACCCGCCGCCTCCTTCGGCAGCTTCACCAGCGTCCCGTCCGCGAACGGCACCCGCACCGCCTCGCCCTGGCCGCCGTCCGAACCGACCTGCCCCCAGAAGCCGCCGTGCGGGCAGGAGGTCTGGAGGCCTTCGAGACAGAAGTCACACTTCCCGTCCGACCAGACGAACGGCGCCACCACCAGGTCGCCCTTGGCGAAGCCGCGCACCTCGGCGCCGACCTCCTCGACCACGCCCAGGAACTCGTGCCCGATCCGCTGCCCGGCCACCCGCCGCGCCACCCCGCGGTAGGCCCACAGGTCGCTGCCGCAGATGCAGGCGTTGACCACCCGCAGCACCACGTCCGTCGGCTGCTGGATCACCGGGTCCGGTACGTCTTCGATCCGGATGTCGTTGGGGCCGTGAATCACGGTGGCACGCATGCGCTTTTCCTTAGCTGAAACGATCTCGACCAGGTGTACGACACCCCCGCCGACCACTCTATTCCGGTCGGTCGGTCGGAACACCGCGGCCGGAGTCCCCCGCACGGCCCCTTATCCTGTTGGACCATGCAACCGATCCAGCCCGAGACGTACGGAGTGCCGCGGACCGTCCCGGTTCCCGCCCAGCGCTCCGCCGCCCCCGCCGGGGGCTTCGCGGTCGTCGACGTCGAGACCACCGGTCTCGGCCGCTCCGACCGCGTCATCTCGGCGGGCGTCTACCAGCTGGACGCGGACGGCGACGTCACCGACCACTGGTACACCCTGGTCAACCCCGAGCGGGACCCGGGCCCGGTCTGGATCCACGGCCTCACCGCCGAGCTGCTCTCCTCCGCCCCGACCTTCCCGCAGATCGTCGACGATTTCGCCGCGCGGCTGGAGAACCGCGTCCTGGTCGCGCACAACGCGCTCTTCGACTGGAACATGATCTCCCGCGAGTTCTCCCGGGCCGGCCGGCGCGCACCGGTCGAGCAGCGGCTGTGCACCATGGTCCTCTCCCGCGACCTGCGCCTGCCGCTGCCCAACGGCAAACTGTCCTCGCTCGCCGCCCACTTCGGCGTCCGGCAGCGCCACGCCCACAACGCCCTGGACGACGCCCGGGTGCTCGCCGAGGCCTTCCGCCCCAGCCTGCACCTCGCGCGCGACGGCGGCGTGCCGCTGCCGCTCCAGAACTGCGTCGCGGTCACCGACCTCGGCCAGGACGAGCCCCCCGCCCCCGGCCGCAGCACCTGGACCGGCGCCACGTACCGCCAGACCAAGAAGCGCCCGCCCTGCCCGTACCCCAACCCGGGGCGCTGGGAGGACGGCAAGCCGCTGGTCCAGGGCATGCGGGTGGCCATCAGCGGCGACACCGCCACCGACCGCGAGGTCCTGGAGGACCGCGCGGTCGAGGCCGGCCTGCACATCGCCACCTCGGTGAGCCGCCTCACCAGCCTGCTGGTCACCAACGACCCGGACAGCTGGAGCGGCAAGGCCCGCAAGGCCCGTGAGGTCGGCACCCCGGTGGTCGGCGAGGACGCCTTCCTCCAACTTCTGCGCGAGGTCGCCCCGCACCCCGGTGCGTGAGCCCGTTGTGAGGTCGGCGTACCGTTCCCATGTGTACCGTTTTCTGCTGACCCGACAGTGGCTGATCACCATCCTGATCGCGCTGCTGTTGATCCCCGCGACGATCAAGCTGGGTTTCTGGCAGCTGCACCGCCACGAGGCGCGGGTGGCCCGGAACGAGCTGATCGGCAAGGCCCTCACAGACGCGCCGGTCCCGTTCGACACCCTGTCGCCGACGCCGGGATTCGCGGTCCCCAAGGACCTCACCTGGCGCGCGGTGACCGCCACCGGACAGTACGACGCGGCGCACGAGTTCGTGGTCCGCAAGCGGACCGACTCCAGCGGGACCATCGGCTACTTCGTGGTGACCCCGTTCCGGCTCTCCGACGGCAAGGGCACCGTCCTGGTCAACCGCGGCTGGGTCGCCTCCGGTGCCGGGGCCGCCGACTACCCGCCCGTCCCGGCCGCCCCCGCCGGCGAGGTCTCCCTCGGCGGCCGCCTGCGCGCCGAGGAGACCTACGGCGCCAGCGGCATCAAGGACCGCACCGGCCTGCCCGACCGCCAGTTCAACCTGATCAACACCGACGAACAGGCCCGGCGGACCGGCGCCCCGCTCCTCGGCGGCTACCTCGAACTCACCGGCACCACCCCGGCCCCGGCCGACCAGCCCCAGCTGATCCCCGAGCCCAACCACTCCGACATCGGCCCGCACATGGCCTACGCCGTCCAGTGGTGGCTGTTCACCGCGATGATCCCGGTCGGCGTCTGGGTCCTCGCCCGCCGGGAGGCCAGGGACCGCGCCAAGCAGGCCGCCGAGGCCGAAGTCCCGCTCGACGCCGTCCCCGCCGCCTAGGGTCCTGTCCGGTCGAGCTTGGCGGATCGGCCCGCGGCGAGATCGGCCGGACAGGGCCTCAGCTAGAGCACGTCCGCCAGCTCCCGCAGCAACCGCGCCTTCGCCCGCGCCCCCACCACCGACCGCACCGGCTGCCCGTCCCGGAACACCATCAGCGTCGGCATCGAGAGCACCCCGTACGCCGCCTGCGTCCGCGGGTTGCGGTCCACGTCCACGGTCACCACCCGCAGCCGGTGCGCCTCCTCCCGCGCGATGTCCGCCAGCACCGGCGCCATCATCCGGCACGGCGGGCACCAGTCCGCCGTGAAGTCCACCAGCACCGGCCCCCGCGCCGCCAGCACCTCCGTGTCGAACGTCTCGTCCGTCACCGCCGGCACGCCCGCGATCTCCACCACCGTCTACTCCTTCACCAGTTCACACAGGGGCGGTTCCTCGGCGGCGGCCAGCTCGTCCCGGGCCTTGACCGCCCGCTCGAACTGCCCCGCCACCCGCGACCGCACGTCCTGGAGCCGGGCGATGCACTCGTCCAGCTCCCCCAGCTTCCTGCGGTACACCTCCAGAGAGGCCGGACACGAGTCCCCCTCCGGGTGCCCCGCCCGCAGGCACTCCACGAACGGCCTGGTCTCCTCCAGCCCGAACCCGAAGTCCTGCAGCATCCGGATCTCCCGCAGCAGCCGCAGATCGCCCTCGTCGTACGCCCGGTACCCGTTGCCCGCCCGCCGGGCCGGCAACAATCCCAACTGCTCGTAGTACCGCAACGCCCGCGTGGTCGTCCCCGCCCGCTCCGCCAACTCCCCGATCCGCATGCCGAACCTCTCCTCCCGCACGTCCGTCCACGACGGTAAACCTTCCCCCCGGCGTCAACGCCAGCCCCGTCCCGGGGGCGCGCGGGACGGATCCCCGCACCCGTAGCCGCTCCCCGACCCGGCAAGATGTCCCTCATGGATCTCGGACTGAAGGACAAGGCCTACATCGTCACCGGCGCCACCCGAGGCCTCGGCCTCGCCAGTGCCCGTGAGCTCGTCGCCGACGGCGCCCGGGTGCTCGTCAGCGGCCGCACCGCGCAGGCCGTCGACGCCGCCGTCGCCGAACTCGGCACTCTCGGCACCGCCCGGGGCCTCGTCGCCGACAACGCCGCCCCCGACACCCCCGAGCGCCTCGTCGCCGAGGCCCGGCAGCACTTCGGCCGTCTCGACGGCATCCTGATCAGCGTCGGCGGCCCCAAGGCAGGCCCGGTCGAGACCGCTCCCGAGGACGCGTGGCGCGACGCCTTCGAGACCGTCTTCCTCGGCGCCCTCCGGCTCGCCCGCACCACCGCCGCCGCGCTCTCCGACGGCGGCGCGATCGCGTTCGTGCTCTCCACCTCGGTCCGCCAGCCGATCCCCGGTCTGGGCATCTCCAACGGCCTGCGCCCCGGTCTCGCCATGGCGGCCAAGTCCCTCGCCGACGAACTCGGCCCCCGAGGCATCCGGGTGCTCGGCCTGCTCCCGGGCCGGATCGACACCGACCGGGTCCGCGAGCTCGACGCTCTCGCCGCCGACCCCGATGCCGCCCGTGCCCAGGCCGGGGCCACCATCCCGCTGCGCCGCTACGGCACCCCCGAGGAGTTCGGCAAGGTCGCCGCCTTCCTGCTCTCCCCCGCCGCCTCGTACCTGACCGGTGTCATGGTCCCCGTCGACGGCGGCGCCCTGCGCCCGCTCTGATCCGTCCCCCCGCGGACCGGTCCGCCCCGGCTGGCCCGCCCCGGCCCGCCCCGGCCCGCCCGCCACCGGACGGGGCCGACGATCCGCCTCGCGCTACTCCACTCTCGACGGCCGCTTCCCCCGCCTCCCCCGCCGACCCCGTCCACGCCGGGGCTCGGCGGGGGTCGCCTGGAGGACCCGGATCCGCAGGTCGGCCGGCAGTTCGGCCAGCCGCAGACTCCCGCGGGCATCCGTCCGGGGCCCGTCCTCGAAGTGCTCCACCAACGCGGCCGGGTCCCCGCCCGGTCTCAACCGCACCGCACCGCGCAGCCGCGGGTGCCCCGGCGCGCGCACCAGCCGCACCCCGGCCCGCTCGACCTCCGGCAGCACCGCCGTCCCGTTCTCCAGCGCCTCCTCCAGCGCCCGCGCACCCACCCGCAGCCGAAGCCCGCTCACCCCCGGTGTCGGCACCACGATGCTCGACAGCCCGGTGCGCCTCAGCTGCGCCACCAGCCACCACGCCGCCCCCGCCACCAGCACGGCCAGCCCGCCGATCACCGTCGGCCACCACCACGAAGACGCCACCCACCGCCCCCGCGAGCGCCCGCTCACCACCGGCTGGTCCGGCGAGGTGAGCGGCCACCACCCCGGCGGGTGCACGCCCAGCCGCCGGTACAGATCGAGTCCGCCCACCAGCACCAGCACCCCGGCACCCAGCAGCGCCGCCCCCACCACCCCGAGCAGCACCCGGTTGACGACCGTCCGCCTCACCCCGCCACCCCCCGGTCCGACCCCGAGACGTCCCGCACCGCCGCGGCCCCCCGCACCGTCCGCACGTCCAGTCGCAGCGGCCGCCCCAGCCCCACCCGCGCCAACTCGTCCCGCAGCTGCCGCTGCACCAGCGCCGGATCCGCCACCCCTACCAACGAGACCCGGACCCGCCGCCGCCCGACCCGCACGCGCAGGTGGTCGATCCCGTCCAGCCCCGCCGCCCGGTCCACCAACAGGTGCCCGACCCCGGCCCGGTCGACGGCCGCGGTCGTCCCCCCGTACGGCCGCAGCACGAGCCACCGCCGCAGCCCGGGCGCGACGGCCAGCCACAGCAGCCACCCGCCGAGCGCGGTCGCCACTCCGGCTCCGACCAGCACCGCCAGGTCGTCCAGGTGCCGCGTCGCCAGCTCGTCCGCGATCTGCGCCCGCCACCGCCGGGCCGGGTGCCCCACCCGCACCGCGACGACGTCGTACAGGAACGCCCCCGTCACCACGAGCACCCCCGTGGCCACCAGCGCCGCCGCGGCCGTACGGGGCGCCCGCAGCCTCCGGGCCTTCCCCCGCCGACGGTCCGGCACCTCCTCCGGCTCGTCCCTCGCCCCGGAGGCCCGCGCCGTCACGAGGCGCCCCCCGTCACCAACTTCTCGACCACGACGACCACTCTCGACACCTTGGTCCCGGTCAGCCCCGCCACCCGCTCGGCGATCCGTTCCCGCACCGCCCCGGCCAGCGCCGCGACGTCCGACGGGAACGGCAGCTCGACCGCGACCCGGACGGTCACCGTGCTCCCCGGTACGGTCACCGAGACGTACGGCGGCGCCCCCTTAGCCCGCCCGGCGGGCCAGGCCTCGGCCAGCACCTCCCGGGTGGCCCGGGCCGCGATCCGCGCGTACACCCGGTCGGCCACGCGAAGCCGCCCCCGGCGCCCGGGCGCGGGGAGCGAGGCGAAAACCGGAGCGGGAACCGGAGCGGGTGCGGGGGCCGCCATCAGCGGCGCCGGTCGCGGCCGCGGAGCAGGTCTCCCAGGTCGCCCAGCTCGATGTCGCCCTCCAGCAGGCGCCCGGCCACGAAGCCGACCAGCCCGAGCGCGGCCACCAGGAGGAACGCCGCGAAGCCGCCGAAGTATCCGGCGAAGCCGAGGGCCATTCCCACCACCAGGCCGACGATGGCCAGGTTCATCCGCTACTCCCTCGTCTCCCGCTGCCTCGTCCGGTCCGGACTCGCCTCCCCTCCCCCCACCTGCCCCGCCCCGCCCCGCCGAACGCGCTACTTGAGCTTCGGCCGCTGCCCGGGCGGCGGCACCGGTTCCTCTTCCTCCTCGAACTCCGGTTCATCCGGGAGGTGGACGTCGTTGACCGCGATGTTGACCTCGACGACCTCCAGGCCGGTCATCCGTTCGACCGCGCGGATGATGTTCTCCCGCACCTGGCGGGCGAGTTCGGGAATGACCACGCCGTACTCCACGACAAGTGCGATGTCGATCGCGGTCTGCTTCTCTCCGACCTCGGCCTTGATGCCCCGCCCGACGCTGGGCTTGCCGCCCGGCACCCGGTCCCGCATCGCGCCGAAGGTCCGGGCGAACCCGGAGCCGAGCGCGTGGATTCCGGTGATCTCTCGCGCCGCCATCCCGGCGATCTTCTCCACCACGCCGACGGCCAGTGCGGTGCGGCCGCGCTCCGCCACCGGGGTGGCGCCGGCGGCGGAACCCTGCGGCGGACCGGACGTCGGCGCGCCGCCGCCACCGGAGTGCTTGTGCATGGTCGCGGGCGTCGGAGTGTCAGGCATGGGCACATCTCCCGTCGTACGGCTCCAGCTATATCGCAGACCTCCACAACTCTGACATTCCGCCACGATCCCTGCCCCCCGAGCGACGGCCGCCCACCCCGCGCAGCGCAAAGGGCCCGGCCCGGGGAATTCCCCCGGGCCGGGCCCCACGTCGGCGCCGTCCGGTCAGTCGCCGATCCCGGCGAGCTCCCGCAGCCGACGGGCCTGCGCCGCCCGTTCGGCCGAGCGCTGTTCGTCGAACGAGCGCCCGGAAGCCCCCTGCAACAGGGCCTTGGTCTCGATCACGGCCCCGCGCGGAGCGGCCAGCAGGGCCGCCGCGAGATCGCGGGCGGCGCCGTCCAGCTCCTCCCCCGGGACCGCCAGGTTGGCCAGCCCGATCGTGGTGGCCTCCTCGGCGCCCACCCAGCGGCCGGTCGCGCAGATCTCCAGCGCCCGCGCGTAGCCGACGAGCTCGGTGAGCGGCTTGGTCCCGGCCAGGTCCGGGACGAGGCCCAGCGAGGTCTCCTTCATCGCGAACCGGACGTCCTCGGCGACCACCCGCAGGTCGCAGCCGAGCGCCAGCTGGAAGCCCGCGCCGACGGCGTGGCCCTGGACCGCCGCGATGGAGATCAGGTCCGGACGGCGCCACCAGGTGAAGGCCTCCTGGTACGAGGCGATGGCGTCGTCCAGCTCGCGGTCGCCGGAGGCGGCGAGCTGGAGGAAGGTGGGCTCGCCCGGAATCCCCTCGGCGGTGAACATGGCGCGGTCCAGCCCGGCGGAGAAGGAGACGCCCTCCGCGCGCAGCAGCACCACCCGGACGCTGCCGGGCAGGTCACGGCCGGCGTCGACGAGGGCGCGCCAGAGCGCGGGCGACTGGGCGTTGCGCCGCTTCGGCTGACAGAGGGTGACGACGGCGAGTTCGCCGTCGATCTCCAGGCGGACGCCGTCCCGCTCCCAGCTCGGGGCCTGCGGGTCGATGGCGGGGGCGGTCATGCGGGGACCTCCGGTGGCGAGGGACTTGGCTACCGGAGAGTAACAAAACTCGACGCGCGAGGGCAGGGGCCTGGCCCGGAAAGATCGACGGGCCCGCCGGGCTCGATGAATGTGAAAGAAGAACGAACGGACAAGAGGTCTCGGGGGCGAACGGCGCCCCGGGCATGACGATCGGCGGCCGGCCCGCACGACCCGAGGGCGGACGTTCAGCCGATGACCGGCTGCCGTCTTCTCGGCCGGCGTCCTGCCGCCGCGCCATCCAGCCTATAAGCTGACGAACCGTCAGGAACCGGCCCCGGCAGTCGCCTTGTTCTTGCCCCGCGTGGCACCGCCGCGGCCCCGGAGGATCACTCCGGATTCGCTCAGCATCCGGTGCACGAAGCCGTAGGAACGACCGGTCTCCTCCGCGAGAGCGCGAATGCTCGCCCCGGAGTCGTACTTCTTCTTGAGATCGGCCGCGAGCTTCTCACGCGCGGCACCGGTCACCCGGCTGCCCTTTTTCAGAGTCTCGGCCACCCGTGCCTCCTCGTAGCGTTGCTCGGTCAGATTCCCATGATCACCCATCCCTCTCGTCCTGGCCACCCATTCGACAAGGTCGATGTCGCAAATGCGTGGTCCGCCGGTGGTGATCCGAGCGCATCAGGGCGCTCACACAGAGTGCACGCCCCCGGGCGGATACCGCCCTTCGCCGCGAAACGGCTGATCAGCAGCGTCGGCCCGACCACGATCGCGTGGCGGGCCGACGGAAAGTCCTTAAACGGAATCCAGGTCTACTTCATTCCCGGACACGCCGAAAGGACTAGATATTCTCGTTCGAAAAGCGGATGTTGCGTCTACTTCAGGTCAGGCCAGGGAGACCAGATCGGCGTAGGACGGGTTCCAGAGGTCCTCCACACCGTCCGGCAGCAGGATGATCCGCTCCGGGTCCAGCGCCTCGACCGCGCCCTCGTCGTGGGTGACCAGCACGACCGCCCCCGAGAACTCGCGCAGCGCGCCCAGGATCTCCTCGCGACTGGCCGGATCGAGGTTGTTGGTGGGCTCGTCCAGCAGCAGCACGTTGGCGGAGGAGACCACCAGGGTGGCCAGCGCCAGACGGGTCTTCTCGCCACCGGAGAGCACCCCGGCCGGCTTGTCGACGTCGTCGCCGGAGAACAGGAAGGAGCCGAGGATCTTGCGGATCTGCACCAGGTCGGTGTCCGGCGCCGCCGAACGCATGTTCTCCAGCACGCTGCGATCCGGGTCCAGGGTCTCGTGCTCCTGGGCGTAGTAGCCGATCTTCAGGCCGTGGCCCGGGATCACCTCGCCGGTGTCCGGCTGCTCCACCCCGGCCAGCATCCGCAGCAGGGTGGTCTTGCCGGCGCCGTTGAAGCCCAGCACGACGACCCGGGAACCCCGGTCGATCGCCAGGTCGACGTCGGTGAAGATCTCCAGCGAGCCGTAGGACTTGGACAGGCCGCTGGCGGTCAGCGGGGTCTTGCCGCACGGGGCCGGATCCGGGAAGCGCAGCTTGGCGACCTTGTCGTTCACCCGGACCTGCTCCAGGCCGGAGAGCAGCTTGTCGGCCCGGCGGGCCATGTTCTGCGCGGCCACCGTCTTGGTCGCCTTGGCGCGCATCTTGTCGGCCTGCGCGTTCAGGGTCGCGGCCTTCTTCTCGGCGTTGGCCCGCTCGCGCTTGCGGCGCTTCTCGTCGTCCTCGCGCTGCTGCTGGTACTGCTTCCAGCCCATGTTGTAGACGTCGATGGAGGAGCGGTTGGCGTCCAGGTAGAAGACCTTGTTGACGACCGTCTCGACCAGGTCGACGTCGTGCGAGATGACGATGAAGCCGCCCTTGTAGGTCTTCAGGAAGTCCCGCAGCCAGACGATGGAGTCCGCGTCCAGGTGGTTGGTGGGCTCGTCGAGCAGCAGCACGTCGGAGTCCGAGAAGAGGATCCGGGCCAGTTCGACGCGACGGCGCTGACCACCCGAGAGGGTGTGCAACGGCTGGCCGAGGATGCGGTCCGGCAGACCCAGCGCGGCGGCGATGGTGGCGGCCTCGGCCTCGGCGGCGTACCCGCCCTTGGTGAGGAACTCGGTCTCCAGCCGGGCGTACTTCTTCATCGCGTTGTCCCGGGTGGAGCCCTTGCCGTTCGCCATCCGGTCCTCGTTCTCGCGCATCTTCTTCAGCACGGTGTCGAGGCCCCGGGCGGACAGGATGCGGTCCTTGGCGAGGACGTCCAGGTCACCGGTGCGCGGGTCCTGCGGGAGGTAGCCGACCTCGCCCGAACGGGTGACGGTACCGGCGGCGGGCAGGCCCTCGCCGGCCAGCACCTTGGTGAGCGTGGTCTTGCCGGCGCCGTTGCGGCCGACCAGACCGATCCGGTCGCCGGCGGCGACCTTGAAGCTCGCGGACTCGATCAGGATCCGGGCACCGGCACGCAGCTCGAGGGCGTTGGCGGAAATCATGGCTGGGGACTACTCCTGGGACGTGGGCGGGCGGCCGGGCGGGACGGACCCGGGGCCGGTTCGGCGTGAGGGGGCTTCATCGGCGGTCGGCGCGGCCCTCGTGGCGCCGCCGCCCGCTATTGCCCGGAGAAAATAGCCATGGCGGCAAGTCTACCGGGCCCCGCGCTACCCCCAATGGAGTACCGTCCGCGGGCGACCGCCGGCCCGGCGCCCGTCGGCCGGCGCCCGCGGGGCGGTCGTGGCCGCCGCTACCGCGCGATCGGCCGGTCCCCGGCGGGGGCCCCGGTGTCCGCAGGGGTGTCCGGGGCGGTGGCGGTGCCTGGAGCGGTCACGCCGTCCGGAGCGGGGTCCGTGGCCGCCGGGGTCCCAGGCGCCGCGGCCGGCGCCTGGGGGGCCGGGTCGCCGGGGGCCGGGGCCGCCGCCGGGTCCGCGCAGCCGTCCTGCGGCCGGACCGCCGCGAACGGCGCGTCCACGCTGCCGCAGGCCGTCTCGGGCGCGGCCGCCTTGGTGTCGAACACCTTCGGCGGCATGATCGGGCCGTCGGTGATCTCCACCCGGCCGCGGTCCAGCACCTTGGCCGAGGCGGCCGGACCGGTGTTCATCACCCAGCCCCTGCTGTCCAGCCGGTAGCCGGTGATGGCCCCGGAGGCGGGCTGCCCGCTGCCGTTGGCGCAGGTGCGCGGAACGAGCACGGCGTAGTCGGTGTGGACGGTGCGCAGCGGGTCGAAGACGCAGCCGGCGGCGGGCTTGTCGTTGTAGCGCAGGTCGCCGTCGGCGTCGCGCAGGCCCATGGTCAGGTTCGGCGTCACCAGGGCCAGCCAGGGCGAGCCGTCCCGCTGGACGGTGTGCAGTGCGGCCGCGGCCCGCTGCTGGGCGAGCGCCTTGCGCTGGGCGTCGGTCCGCTTGTCCGCGCCGGGCTCGCCGTCGCCGCGCAGCCAGTCGGCCAGGCCCGGCACCGCGCGGTGCCAGCGCACCTCGTGGTCGCCCGGGCGCACCGAGGTGACGAGGCCGTCGTCCCAGACCACGATGGCGTTGTCCCCGGCCATCGCCAGGTAGAGCGCCTCGGCGCCCTCGCGGCGGTAGGACCAGGCCTGCTCGCCGGTCTGCTTGTGGAAGGCCTCCAGGCCCGGGCCGACCCGCAGGTCGAGGTCGGCCGAGCTGAGGGACTCGGAGTTCACCGGCGTCGCCCCCGCGTCGCCCGGCCCCGCCACCCGGTCGCCGAACGGCACCGGCTTGTTCGCGTGCGCCGCCGCTCCGGCCGCAAGGACCAGCACCACCGCCGAGGCAGGCAGGATCGAGCGGGGGGACAGTACACGCAGCGGCTTCCAGGACACGGCCGGAGCGTACCTTTCGCCGGGCACACGAGTCAGCCCGGTTCTCCCGCCGCTCCGTCCGGCCGAGCGCGTGCCCGGCCCCGCGCGCCCCGCCCGTACGACCGCCCGCCCACCTGCGCCGTCGGGGCTCCCGCCGCTCCGGCGGGCTTGCCGGAACGGGCCGGACGGGCCCGGCGGGACCGTTACGGATCTGTTACCCGACCGCCGGTCGCCGGCCACTGCGGCGGACGGCGTTCGAAGAGCGCCCACTTTAGGGTGACATCCGGCATTTTCCTCCTCCGACGGGCCTACTGTCGGCGAGCCGGGCGTCACGGTCCGTCCACGCCGAGACCGTGACGCCCCGCTCACGCGACGTCCGGAGGAGAGACCCATGCGAATCGGCCGCCTGTCGCTGGCCGCCGCCACCCTGCTGCTGATGGCCACGGCCAGCGTCCCGGCCGGGACGCCGTTCAGCCAGACCGAACGGCACACCCTCTCCGCGGACGCCGTCGAGCCGCACGTGACGCCCGCCCGCCCGCCGGTCCAGCGGCCGAAGCACGAGCCGCCGTTCGGCGCCTTCGTCGGGTCCTGGGACGACCGCATCCCACAGATCGGCCGGTACGCCCAGTGGCTGGGCGACGCGAACATGCAGGTCGGCCACACCTATCTGGCGGGCAACGGCTGGAGCGACATCGAGGGCGAGCCGGTGGTGCTCGGCCTGTGGTCGCAGTGGCGGCAGGCCGACCCGTCCCGGCTGCTGGTGCTCGGTGTGCCGATGCTGGCGCCCAGCGAGGCGGACGTGCCGGACGGCGAGGTCGCCGCACTGCTCGCCGAGGGGGCGCGGGGGGACTTCGACGCGCACTTCATCAAGCTCGCGCGCCGGCTGGTGACCCTGGGCGCCGCGGACACCGTGCTCACGCTCGGCTGGGAGATGAACGGCACCACCTACACCCACCGCTGCAAGCCCGACCCGTCCGCCTGGAAGACGTACTGGCGGCGGATCGTCGACGCGATGCGCTCGGTGCCCGGGCAGCGGTTCCGCTTCGACTTCGCGCCCAGCCGCGGCCTGGACGCCATCCCGTGGACCAGGTGCTACCCCGGCGACGACGTGGTCGACGTCATCGGCATGGACACCTACGACCAGCCCGCCGGGCGCACCTTCGACGACTACGTGCACGAGCCGTACGGGCTCCAGGACCAGGTGGAGTTCGCCGCCACGCACGGCAAGCCGGTCTCGTACCCGGAGTGGGGGCTGTTCCGCAACGGCGACAACCCCGAGTACGTGCGACGGATGGTCGACTGGATCCGCACCCACGACACCGCCTACCAGACCGTCACCGACTACTGCCCGCACGGCTTCTTCCAGTGCGACCGCAATCCGCGCTCGGCGTCGGCGTTCAAGCAGCTGATGTCCGGTTCGCGGGGGGCGCCGGCGCAGGCGCCCCCGGCGCCCGCCGGCGCGGTCGCCGGCGCGGTGGTGGTGCCGGGCCCGCCCGCGGTGCCGGGGCCGCCCAGCGCTCCGCCACCCGCGCCCGGCCCGACACCCGCCGCGCCGAGCCGGACGGTGGCGAACCCGCCGGCCCGGCCGACCGCACAGCCGTCGGCGGCCAAGCCGGCCGGCCCGAAGCACACCCGGCACTGAGCGGTCCGCCGCTCGGCCGGCCGAGCGGTCAGCCGAGCGGCCGACGCCGGCGGCGGGCCAGCAGCGCCTCCTTCAGACGGGGGAAGCGGGTGCGCAGCCGGTGCGCCACCGCCTGCCGGGTGCGCACCGCCGCGGCCCGGACGGCGGCGGCCGGTGCCGCCCCCGCCGGGCCGAGCAGCAGCCGCTGGTTGGGCAGCCGGTCCGGCCGCCAGCGCTGCTTGTACGGCTCCTGACCGCGCAGCAGGCCGAGCAGCGGGATCTCCGCGCCGACCGTCTCCTCCAGCGCCGCGCTGAACAGCAGCCCGGCGATGTCCAGCCGCTCGCGCAGCACCGGGTGCGCCCCGTACATGTACAGCCCGCCGAAGGACGGGCAGAGCAGCAGCAGGTTCACTGCGACCAGCTGGCCGTCCAGGTGGAACCGGTGGACGGCGGCCCTGCCGGTGGCGACCAGGCCGGTGGTGGACTCGGTCAGGTGCCGGGCGAACCGCTCGGTGCGGTGCTCGGGGGTGACGCCGCGCGCCTGCCACTGCAGGAAGTGCAGCCGCAGCAGCCCCTCCAGCGCCTGCGGCACCTCCGACGCCGGGGTCGAGCTGACCTTCACCCCGGCCTCCGCGATCTTGCGGAGCTTCACCCGGCTGCGCTGGGCGGTCTTGCCGGGCACCCGTTTGAGCAGCCGCTCCATCGGGACGGCCGGCAGGTACTGGCAGAGCGAGTCCTGGTGGCGGCGACGGCTGCCGTGCCAGTGCTCGTACACCCGTTGCACGGCCGCCTCGGGGTGCACCTCGCGCAGTTCCAGCCAGTGCCAGGGGCGGGTGAGCGGGAGGGCCGCGGCGAACTCGGCGGCGGCCCGGTCGGCGCACTCGTCGTCGAGCAGGACGTCGGTGTAGTCGACCAGCCCGCCACCGAGGCCGGTCAGGCCACCGAGCGGACCGCCGCGCCGCCGGAACGCCCCCGCCCCGACCAGCCGGCCGTCCCGGCGGACCAGCACGACGAGCAGGCGGCCGGGGCGGCCGTAGTGGCGCCACCAGGAGCGCTGCCAGTCGGCGGCCTGGAAGAAGGTCGCGGTCCGGCAGCGGGCGGCCAGGGCGTCCCACTCCTCGGCGAGGACGTCCAGGGCGTCGTCCTCGACGCGAAGCTCGGTGGTCCAGGCCGGGGCCGTCGTCTGGGCGGGCAGGGCGGCTCTGCGGGCCTCGGTGCTCATCGGCCGCTCCCGGCGGCGGTCTTCTCCTTGGCGGTGGGCTGGTCCTTCGCGGCGGGCTGGGCCTTGGTCGCGGACTTCGGCTCGGGAGCGGACTGCCCCTCGGCGGGGGTCCGCTCCGCCGCCACGGGCCGCGCCGTCGCGGCGGGCTCGGCGGCGGGCTCGGCGGCGGGCTCGGCGGCGGGCTTTCGGCCGGTCTTCGGATCGGTCTTCTTGTCGGACTTCTGCCCGGCCTTCGTACCCCCGGGCTCGGTCGCGCCCCCGCTCCGGGCCTCCGCCCTGGGTGCGGCCTTGCCCGTGGGCTCGGCCTTGGGCTCGGCCCTGGACTCGGCCCTGGCCGGCTCCCCGCTGCGTGGGCGCGGCGCCGTAGGGGCCTTGGCGGGCGTCGGAGCGGCGGGAGTCTTCGCCGCGGGCGCCGAAGCACCGGGGACCTCCTCCGCGACGACCGGTGCCTGCGCCACCACCGGCGCCTGCGGCGCGTCGGGGCTCCCGGCGTCCTCCGGCGCCCCGGCCGCGCCCCGGCGGCGGCGGGTCATCATCGCGAGCGAACCCAGCAGCAGCCCGGCCGCGGCGCCGACCGCGACGTCCAGCTTCCCGGACGGCGTGGTCGGCTTGTCCGGTGCGGCGGCCTGGGCCAGGGTCACCAGCCGGACGTTGGTGTCCCTGCTGCTGGTGTCGGCGAAGGCGACCAGCGAGCGGGCCACCGCGTCGGCGGTCCGGGCGGCCTCCTCCGCGCGCCGCCCGGTGCCGGTGATCTCGATCATCGGAGCGTCCGGGGAGGTCGTCCCGTGCACCAGGGACTCCAGTTCGGACCGGGTGCGGCCGATCTCGGCGGCCGCCACGGCGAGCACCTGCGGCCGGCCGGCCAGCCGGCCGTACGCCTGGGCGAAGTTGGTCGCGAGCGCGGCCTCCCCCGGGTTCTGCGCGACCACGAGGACGTAGGCGTTGGCGGTGTAGGAGGGAGGCGCGACGACGGCGTACCCGGCGCCGGCCGCGGCGCCCAGCGGAACCGCGAGCGCCACCGGCCACCAGCGGCGGACCAGGCGGCGGGCGCTTCGGCGCGGTGTGGTCATGGGTGTGGCTCCTTGGGTCTGGTACGGCGGTTCCGGCGGTGGCGGGCGGTCAGACCCGGGCCAGCCGGTCGTAGAGGGCGCCCAGGTCGGCGGCGACCCGGACGATGTCGTAGTGGCCGACGGCCGGGGGGTGCGGCAGCGGGTCGGCGGTGTGCCCGCTGAGCGGCCGCAGGTCGCGCAGCGCGGCGGCGTAGGCGGCGGGCTCGGAGGGGATGCGGCGGGCCTGCGGGGCGGCACCGGGCGGCAGTTCGTCGAGCGCCGGGCAGGCGCTGTGCCGCACCGGCAGCCCGGCGGCGAGGCCCTCCAGGACGCCGAGGCCGAAGGTCTCCGTGGCGGAGGGGGCGGCCAGCACGTCCAGCGCGGCGAGCAGTTCGGGCACGTCGTCGCGCTCGCCGGCGAACACCAGCCGCTCCCGGACACCGAGTTCGCCGGCCCGCCGTTCCAGCGCGGCGCGCTCCGGCCCCTCGCCGACCAGCACCAGCCGGGTGGCCGGGTCGAGGTCGGCGAGCGCCTCGACCAGCACCTCGAACCGCTTGCCGGGGACCAGCCGGCCCACCCCGCCGACCACCCAGCTCCGCTGCGGCAGACCGAGTTCGGCTCGCAGCCGCCCGCGGGCGGCTGCCCGTTCGGCGGGCGGGAGGAGGTAGCGGGAGACGTCGAGGCCGTTCGGGATCAGCTCGATCCGGGTCGGCGGGACTCCCCAGGAGCGCAGCGTCTGGGCGACCTGGCGGGAGACCGCGACGGTGGTGCTGCCGAGCCGTTCGGCCGCCAGGTAGAGGCCCTTGACGCCCCGGGTGACCGGTCGGCCCTCGATCACTCCGTCGTGCAGCGAGTGCTCGGTGGAGACCACCGCGCGCACTCCGGCCAGCCGTGCGGCCAGCCGGCCGTACAGCTGTGCCCGGTAGAGGTGGGTGTGCACCAGGTCGTACCGGCCGGCCCGGACCACGCGGACCAGCCGGGGCAGCGCGCCGAGGTCCCGGTTGCCGCGCATGCCGAGGTGGTGGACGGTGACGCCGTCGGCGCGCAGCGCGGCGGCCACCGTGCCGGGGTTGGTCAGGGCGAGCACCTCGCACCGCTGGTGGGCGGGCAGGTGCCGCAGCAGCAGCTGGAGCTGGCGTTCGGCGCCGCCGGAGGCCAGGCCGGTGACGATGTGCAGCACCCTCATGGCCGGTGCCCCTCGCGCGCGTGGCGCAGCTCGGTGACAGCGTCGCGCAGCCGGTGCCGGGCCTGCTTGGCGCGCAGCCGCCAGGCGCCGTCGCGGTCGCCGACGTAGCACCGGGGCAGGGCGAAGCGGCCGGTGAGCGGGGAGTGGGCGATGGCGCAGGCGTAGTCGTACCCGGCGTCGCGCACGGCCAGGGTGGCGGGCCGGTCGACGGCGCCGTAGGGGTAGCAGAACCCGGTGACCGGGCCGCCGACGGCCTCCTCCAGCAGGCGCCGGCTCTCCCCGGCCTGGCGGGTGAGGGCCTCGGCGGGCAGGCCCGGCAGCGCCTGGTGGCCGAGGCCGTGCGAGCCGATCTCCCAGCCGGCGGCGGCGAGTTCGGTCACCTCCTGGACGGTGAGCAGCTGCTTGCGCGGGCCTTCGGCGTCCCAGCCGTTGTCCCGGCCGAGCAGGTCGGCGACGACGTACGCGGTGGCGGTGAAACCGTACGCCTGGAGGATCGGCACCGCGTACCGGGCGAAGTCGGCGTAGCCGTCGTCGAAGGTCAGGCCGACCAGCCGGTCGTCCCGGCCGAGCGCGCGGGCCCGCATCAGCTCGCGGACCGAGACGCCGCGCCGTCCGCGCCGGTGCAGCCAGGCGATCTGTTCGGCGAACCGCTCGGGGCTGACGGTGAGCCGGTACGGGTCCTCCTTCTCGACCGCCACCGAGTGGTACATCAGGATCCACGGTGAGGCGGAGCCGGGGACCGGTGGTTCGCCGGCCGGGCGGCGGCTCCTGGGCAGTCGTGCCCGGTGCGGCGGTGCGTCGCTGACGCTCGCCTGGGCCGAACGGACGGTGCCCCGTTCATTGTCCATGGGGACGCTTCCCTTCTTCGGCGACGGTTGCCGGGTTCCGGACGGGCTTCAGGGCCCGGGCGACGGCGAGGACCGGGCCGCGCACCTCGCGGGCGCCGAGCCCGGTCCCGAGGGCGGCGAAGGCCAGCGCCACGGTGAGGCCTCCGAGGAGGGTCGAGAGCAGCGGGTCGGCGGTCAGTGCGGCGGTGGCGGTGCCGAGCAGGGTGGCCCCGGCGGCGGCGGCCACCAGTCGGGCGTGGCCGCCGAGCACCCGGCGCAGCCGCAGCGGGATGCCGCGCAGCACCAGGCCGTGCAGCAGCAGGGCGGCGACGGCGGTGATGCCGGCCGCGTTGCCGGCCGCGAGTCCGAGGGCGCCGAAGCGGGGTGTGGCGAGCAGTCCGGTGGTGACGGTGACGCCGAGGCCGAGCAGCATCGCGGCGACCGGGTACCAGTCCAGCAGCCGGCGGCGGCCGTCCTCGTCGCCCGGGTCGTCGGCGCGGCGGACCACCGGGCGCAGCGAGAAGTACGGGCGGATCATCACACCGATCAGTGCCTGGGCGGGCAGGCCGAAGCTGTACACCCGGATGACCTCGGCGGTAGCGGCGGTGTCGTGCGGGCCGAAGGCGCCGCGTTCGAACAGCAGTGAGACCACCGAGGGGGCGCAGGCCATCAGGCAGGCGGTGCCGAGCAGGACGACGGCGGCCGCCTGGCCGAGGTCCTTCTCCACCCGGTCGCGGGCGGCGGTGAGGTCCCCGGCGGCGAGCGCCCGGGCGACCAGCGGGAAGGTGACGGTGCAGATCAGGATGCCCGCGGTCATGGCGAGTTGGGAGACCTTGGCGGCGTAGTTGAGGTGCGAGATGGTACCGGGGGGCAGCTCCGAGCCGAGGTAGCGCTCGACGAAGACCTGGGACTGGCGGGTGAGGGTGAAGGCGGCCACCGGCAGCAGGGCCAGCGGCATCAGCACCAGGGCCCGGCGCGAGCGGCGGCCTCGGCCGGTGCCGGTGTTGGTGCCCGTTCCCGTGCTGGTGTTGGTGCTGGTGCCGGGCGGGCCCTGGCGCAGTCGGCGCAGGAACGGGCCGACCAGCAGACCGGCCATCAGCAGGCTGCCGGCCGCCACGCCGAGGGCGGCGGAGCGCACGCCGAGAAGGGAGTGGAGGCAGAGCAGCACGGCGAGGATGCCGAGGTTGTGGGCGACGTAGATGCCGGCCGGGGCGGTGAAGCGGTGGTGGGCGCGCAGCGCGGCGGCCAGGTAGCCGGCCACGCCGAAGGGCAGCACGGTGATCGCGGTGATCCGGGTGCAGGTGACGGCGAGGCCGGGGTCGGGCAGGCCGGGGGCGATCAGTTCGACCAGTCGCGGGGCGCCGAGGGCGGTGGCCAGGGCGAGGCAGCCGAGCGTCATCAGCAGCCAGGGCAGGGTGGCGCGGACCAGCTGGCGGACCGGGTCGGGGGCGTCCGGGTCCTCCTCGCGCAGCACCAGGGCGAGGGCGAAGGCGGGCACCATGAGGAAGGACATGGCGTCCTCGATCAGCAGCGGAGCGGCGGTCTCGGGGACGGTCCAGGCGACCAGGAAGGCGTCGGTGCCCTGGTTGGCGCCGAAGTAGCGGGCCAGCAGGAGGTCGCGCAGCAGGCCGAGGCCGGAGCCGGCGGCGCTGAGGACGGCGGTGATGCCGAAGGCCTTGGCGAGGAAGCCGCGCCGGGGCGCCGGGTGGGGCTCGGCGGCCGGGCCGTCGCCGGGGGCGGCGCTGCGCGGGGCCGGGACGGAGGAGGCCAGGGCGGCCGGCTGGTCGGTGGTCACCGGGCCGCTCCGGTGGGCGCCGCCGCGGCGTCGTCGCGCCGCTCGGGGAGGGGGGCGGCCTCGCGGGCGGCGTGGCGCTCGGGGCCGTCCTCGGCCGCGCGGGCGGCGAGGCCGAGGACGACGGAGGTCAGCACCGTGGTGGTGCCGCCGATGTCGGCGTACAGGAAGTCGACCAGCACCCAGGTGAGCAGGGCGAGCGCGGCGAGCCCGGGGCCGCGGCGGTGGCGCAGGCAGCCGAGCAGGAGGGCGAGGAAGAGCGCGGCGTACGCGGTGATGCCGATCAGGCCCTGTTCGCTGAGCACCAGGAAGTACATGTTGTGCGGGGAGAGCAGCGGTTCGCGCTGGAAGCCGATGGTGGCGTCGGCGGCGTCGCTGCCGGAGGACAGCCGCAGCGGGGCGTGGCTGTCGCGCAGTTGCTGGAAGGCCTTGGGTCCGGCGCCGTGGACGGGGTGGTCCTGCCAGATCCGTCCGGCGGTGGCCCACAGGTCGTAGCGGTCGGAGACGGACTGGTCGGGGGCGGCGGAGACGGAGCCGATCGAGCTGAGCCGCTTGGTGACGCCGGAGCCGCCGAGGCCGAGGCCGCCGACCAGGACGACCGCGGCGGCCAGGCCGAGGACGGCGCCGCGCGCCAGCAGCCGGGCGTCGGCGCGCAGCAGCAGCACGGTGGCGGTGAGGCCGGTGGCGATCCAGCTGCCGCGGCTGAAGGAGACGGCCAGCGGGAAGGTGAGGAAGGCGGCGGAGGCGAACATCGCGCGGCGCAGCCGGGCGTTGCCGCCGGGTCGGCGCTCGGCGAGGGCCAGGGCGAGGGCGGCGAGCAGTCCGTAGCTGACCACGCTGGACATCGCCATGATGTCCAGCGCGCCGAAGGTGCCGACGGCCCGGATCGGCTGGCCGGTGTAGGAGGCGCCGGTGTGGGTGAGGTACTGCTCGGCGCCGACCGCGCCCTGGATCAGCGCGGCGAGGACGAAGGAGCCGAGGACCAGCCGCTGGTCGGTGCGGTCGCGCAGTGAGCAGAGCACGGCGGCGGGTACCAGGACGAACACCTGGGTGAGCCGGACGAAGCCGGTGACGCTCGCCGCGGGGTCGGTCGAGCCGATGGTGGCGACGGCGGCGGCGACCACGACGGCGCCGAACAGCGCGCAGGTGGTGCGGCTGATCGCGGGCAGCCGACCGCGCAGCAGGTTGAGCGCGGTGAGGGCGACCAGGGCGAGCGAGGCGAGGTCGGCGGCGGTGACGTGGACGGCGGCGGCGACGTCCTTCTCCCCGGTGGGCACGCAGACCAGCAGGACGGTGGCGGCGGCCAGCGGGCTGGTGCGGTCCGCGAGTGCGGGCAGTGCCTTCGGTAAGGCGGGGCGGGGGAAGGCGGGGAGGGTCAGGGCCACGCGGGGTCAGCTCCCGTCCGGGCGGAGCACCAGGACCGCGGTGCGGCACAGGATCTTGATGTCCTGCCAGAGGCTCCAGCTCTCGATGTAGCGGTTGTCGAACCGGGCGCGGTCCTCGATGGAGGTGTCCCCGCGCAGGCCGTTGACCTGGGCCAGGCCGGTGAGGCCGACCGGGACGCGGTGGCGGTCGGTGTACTCGGGGTAGGCCTGGCCGAACCGCATGACGAAGTACGGGCGTTCGGGGCGGGGGCCGACGAGGCTCATGTCGCCGCGCAGGACGTTCCACAGCTGTGGCAGTTCGTCCAGCGAGCTCTTGCGCAGCAGCCGGCCGACGGCGCCCATCCGGTGGTCCTGGGAGATGTTCCAGCGGGTGGCGGACTCGTGCTCGTTGTTCGGGCGCAGGGTGCGGAACTTGAGGACGGTGAAGACCCGGCCGTCCAGCCCGGTGCGCTGCTGGCGGAAGAGCACGCCGGGGCCGGTGTCGAAGCGGACGGCGAGGGCGCAGAGCGCCAGGACGGGGGCGAGCAGCAGCAGGCCGAGCGCGGCGGCGGTGACGTCCAGGGCGCGTTTGACGGCCCAGCCGGGGCGGCGCCTGGCCGGGCGGCCGACCCGCAGGCAGGGGAAGCCCCACAGGTGGTCGGCGCCGGCGATCGGGGTGACGGGCAGCGAGCCGTACTCGCGCAGCGCGGGCACCAGCCAGACCTGGCAGCCGAGCCGGGCGGCGTCGCGCAGGGTGGCGGCGGTCTCGGCCTCGTCGGCGCCGCCGGTGGTGGCGATCACGTGCTGGACGTGGTGCCGGCGCACTTCGCGTTCCAGCGCCTCCCGTCCGCCGAGCACGGGCAGGTCGGTCTCGCCGGGCAGCAGTGGCGGGTCGGCGTCGAGGAACCCGACCGGGCGCATCCCGTACTCGCGGCGCTCGCGCAGGGCGGCGGCGACCCGGCGGCCGAGCCGGCCGGCGCCGAGCACCAGGACGGCGCCGGGGTGGCCGCGGCGGATCCGCCGGACGAGGCGGTAGAGGACGGCGCGGCCGACGGCGGCGATCAGCAGCTGGGCGCCGAGCAGGATGGTGAGCCGGGCCGGGGTGGCCGGGCCGCAGTCGGGCCAGCGGCCGCCGAGGCAGCCGGAGAGGGTGACGGCGAAGGCGGTGGCGACCACGGCGCGGGCGGCCAGTGCGGGCAGTTCGTCCAGGACGGACAGGGTGAGCCGGGTGCGGTACAGGCCTCCGGTCAGGTTGAGCAGGAGCAGCAGGGGCAGGATGGCGGGGACGCCGAGCAGGGGGTCGAGCGGGGCGGCCGGGTCGAAGGCGCGGTTGGCGATGCCGCCGGCGGAGCACAGTGCGATGGTGTCGGCCTGAACCAGGGCGAGCGACAGGGCCAGCCGGGCGCCGACCGTCCCACGGGGCCGGCCCTGCGGCGGGACCGCGCGGGAGCGCGCCGTTTCCGCCGGGCGGTCGAGCAGCCCGGTGCCGGGCCGGCGGGGGCCGAAGAGGGGCCCGCCCGCCCGCGGCACGCTGTCGTGGTCAATGGTCATCAGCGCACGATCTCCCCTGCTGTGTGCCCGGGGTGACGCTGCCCCGGCACCGGTTGGCGCGGGGCGGCCGTCCCGGTTCGATGGGCGCGGTCCTGACAGCACCTGCTGCCGCTGATCGCTTTCGGACGTCCGGTGACGGGACTGATCGCGGCGGGACCGGCCGCGAAGGAATCGGCCATGGAGGAATCGGTCGCGAGGGGCTCAGCCGTGAATTTCCGGCATGGAATCCGAACGAAGCGGGCAAAATCCGACAATACCGAACCCGGCCGTGCAGGACGGAAGTTGACTTGCCGTTTCATTCCAGCCGCCCATTAATAGGTATTTCGGATATGACTCCTCGCCCCATATCCGGCCGAGGGCGCGAATACGACAGCGCCGGAAACGGCGGTCATTCACGGCATGTGAAACGATCAGATCCGCTCCGGGACACGGGCCCGGCGCCGCCCCGCCGCCGGGCCGGCGCCCAGCAGGTGGCGGTAGAGGACGTCCACCTGTTCGACCACGGTGCGCACGTCGTGGCGGTCGGCCACGTGGTCGCGCAGCCGGGCGCCGCGCCGCTCACATTCGATCGGATCGGACAGCGCGTCCCCCATTCGGGCGGCGAGGGCCGCCGGGTCCTCGGGCGCCACCACCGCGTGCGCCAACTCGGACGGCGGCAGGCACTCCCGGGCGCCGGGCACGTCGGTCAGCAGCACCGGACGGGCCGCCGCCATCGCCTCCAGCGGGGCCAGCGCCATCCCCTCCCAGCGCGAGGGCAGCACCACCAGGTCGGCCGCCGCCAGCCACGGGCGCGGGTCCGGCACGTCCCCGACCAGCCGGACCCGGCCCGGCCCGGCGCTCCCCCGGGCCAGCTGCGCGATCCACTGCTCCTCCGGGCCACCGCCGACCAGCGCCAGCCGGGCCCGCGGCACCCGGCGCAGCACCTCCGGCCAGGCAGCCAGCAACACGTCCTGGCCCTTCTGCCGGCACAACCGCGCGACGCACACCGCGAGCGGGGCGTCCAGGTCCAGGCCGAGCGCGATCCGGGCGGCGCGGCGGTCGGCCGGCGCGTAGTGGCGCACGTCCACACCGTTGGGCACCACCGCCCAGTCGGCGTGCACCCCGGCCGCCACGCCGTCGGACCGCTCCTGGACGCTGACGCACAGCACCCGGTGCGACCAGCGGGCCGCGAAGCGCTCCCAGCGCAGGGTGGCGGCGGCGAGCGCGCCGTCGACGGCGGCGAAGGACCAGGCGTGGGGCTGGAAGACGGTCGGCACCGCGCCCCGCAGGGCGAGTCGGCCGGCCAGGCCGGCCTTGGCACTGTGCAGGTGGACCACGTCGGGCGCGGCCGCCCGGACGATCCGGCGCAGCCGCCAGGCCTCGGCCGGGGTGCCCGGGCCGGGCCGGCGCCGGGCGGGCCAGTCCTGGACCAGCGCACCCGCCGCGGCGCTCTCCTCGGCCAGCCGCCCGCCGCCCGGGCAGGCGACCAGCACCCGGTGACCGGCCTCCCGCTGCCCCCGGACCAGGTCGGTGACGACGCGGGCGACTCCGCCGTCCACCGGCTGTGAGATGTGAAGGATCGTCATATGCACGGCGGCGAGCCTAGGGTGGCTCTCCCGTGCCGGGCGGCCCGCGTCACCCGCAGGTGGTGGTTCGGCCACCCGTACGGCTTGCGGCTCGTACGGGAGACCGAACCGCTCGAATTCCCGGGCGATTCGCGCGCCCCGGTGGGGGCTCGGCGGGCCCGGCGGTTCTCCGGGATTCCCCGCGGGGCCCGACGGTTCGGCAGAACTCGGTGGTTCGGCGGAGACCGGTGGTTCAGCCGATCTTCGTGGTTCGGCGGAGACCGGTGGTTCAGTCGAACTTCGTGGTTCGGCGGAGACCGGTGGCTCAGCGGACCTCGGCGGCGAGGTTGGCCAGCACCTGGTCGTGGATCCGGTTCAGGCCCTTCGGGGCGAAGGTGCGCTCGAAGAAGCCGCCGATGCCGGTCGCGCCCTGCCAGGTGGCGGACACGGTGACCTTGGAGCGGCCCTCGCCGACGGCCGAAACGGTCCAGGTGATCACCATGCTGGAGTTGGCGTCCTTCTCCACCAGCTGGTCGGGCTTGGGCGCCGAGACGGTGAACAGGCAGTCGCGCACCCGCTTCTCGGTGGCCTGGAGCTTCCAGTGCACCTGGGTGCCGGCACCGGTACCGCCGACCCGCACCTCGTACTCGCTGTACTGCGCGGGCAACAGCTTCGGGCGGGTCACCTGGTAGTCGGCCAGCGCCTCGTACACCCGCTCGGGCGCGGCGTCGTAGACCCGCTCGGTGGTGGCCTGCACCTGTCCCATGACCTTGCTCTCCTCGTGTGGTGGGTACCGCTCTGTCCGGCAAGCCAATCACAGGGTCGCGCCCGCGACGCGGCGGGATAGGGTGACCGGTGTGCTCGATCTGGTGACTGCTGTGCGCTACGTCGACCCGCTGCGGGCCGGCGGCTCCGTTCCCGGTGTGGTGGAGACCGACGACCTGGGAACGTACGTGGTCAAGTTCACCGGCGCCGCGCAGGGGCGCAAGGCGCTGATCGCCGAGGTGATCGTCGGCGAACTGGCCCGGCGGCTGGGCCTGCGGGTGCCCGAGCTGCGGCTGGTGGACTTCGACCCGGCCGTCGCCGCGGACGAGCCGGACGCCGAGATCCAGGACATGCTCAAGGCCAGCGCCGGCCTCAACCTCGGGATGGACCTGCTGCCCGGTGCGCGGGACTTCCGGCCGGGGATGATCCCGGTGGACTCGGCCGAGGCGGGCCGGGTGGTCTGGCTGGACGCCCTGACCGGCAATGTCGACCGCACCGTGCACAACCCCAACCTGGTGGTCTGGCACGGGCGGCTCTGGCTGATCGACAACGGCGCCGCGCTGATCTTCCACCACCGCTGGGCGGGGGCCGAGTCGGCGGTCGGCAAGCGGTACGACCTCAGTGCGCACGCGCTCGGCGGCTCGGCCCCGGACGTCCGGCTGGCCGACGAGGAGCTCGGCCCGCTCGTCACCGTGCCGCTGCTGGAGGAGGTGCTGGCGCTGGTCCCGGACGAGTGGCTGGCCGACGAACCCGGCTTCGACTCGGTGGACGCCGTCCGGCACGCGTACGTCGCCCACCTGGCCGCCCGGGCGGTGCTCTCCGAGGAGTGGCTGCCGGAGGGCTTCGCCACGCCCGAGCAGCTGCGCGAGGCGGAGCGGCGGCGGGCGGCCCGGACCAGGGCGGGGCGGCCGGCCTGGCTGCGGGAGGTGCCGGACCTGCACGGCAAGCCGTCGGTGGAGACGGTCTGGGAGCACCACTTCGACGAGGACGGGTCCGACCCGGACTAGGAACGCCCCGGATCGGAGGCGGTCCCGTCCCGTTCGGTCCTGTTCGGTCAGGTCGAGTCAGGTCAGGTCAGGTCGAGTCAGTTCGGATCGGGTCGGATCGGGTCGGGTCGGATCGGGTCGGATCGGCATCCGCTCGACGAGCCGGCCGGGGCCCGGAACGCGGCCGGGGGGGGGGGGGCCCGGGGGGCCCCCCCCCCCCCGCCCCGTCAGAGGTGTGGGGGGGCCGGGCGGCACCGCCCCCCCACGGACCCCCCACAGCC
>NZ_JBHTWX010000004.1:57905-147889 GCF_042792155.1 Kitasatospora sp. NPDC056651
GTGGTTGGGTCTTGTTTGTGGGTTTGGGGGGGGTGGGGGGGGGGGGGTTTGGGGGGTTACCGCCACCCCCTCGCCGGCCGGGCGGGGGCCCGTCCGGGGGCGGGGGCGGGGCACCCTGTGGCCCCGCCCCCCGGCGCTACTGTTCAGAGGTGTCCGCGGTCAGCGCGTCAGCGCCACCACTGGACCGCCTTCTCGGCGTTGACCAGGCCCGCGCCGTAGAAGCCGTTGTCGTTGGTCTTGCCCTCGCACTTCGCCGTCCAGGCACCGGTACCGCCCGGGTTGAACTCGCCCTTCGGGCACGGGACGGACTCGGCGTGGGTGGTCAGCATCTCGGTCAGCTCGTCCGGGCTGGCCCACGGGAAGGTGCTGGCGAGCAGCGCGGCCACACCGGCGACGTGCGGGGTGGCCATCGAGGTGCCCTGCATGTAGCCGTACTTGCCACCGGGGATGGTGGACAGGATGCGGCCGTCCTTGTCCGGGGTGTTCGGGATCTGGTAACGGCGGTCGCCACCGGGAGCGGTGACGGTCACGACGCCCTTGCCGTAGCTGGAGTAGTACGACTTGATGCCGTCGGAGCCCACCGCGGAGACGGCCACGACGCCGGGCAGCTCGGTCGGCAGCGACAGGCAGTCGTTGGTGACCGGGCGGGTGCCGGGGGTGGTGTCGTCCGGGCTGGCCACGTCGACGGTCTTGTGGGCCAGGTCGATGTTCTCGTTGCCCGCGGCGGCGATGTTGAGGACGCCCTTGCGCTGCGAGAAGGCGACGGCCTTGCGGACGGCGTCCGAGATCGCGGCCTGGTCCTTGTCCGTCTTGCAGTTGAACATCCACGGGTCGACGAAGTAGCTGTTGTTCGTCACCTTGAAGCCGTGCTCGCCGGCCCAGACGAAGCCGCAGACCGCGTTCTCCGGGTAGATGAACCCGCCGTCGTCGACGACCTTGACGGCGGCCAGCTTGACGTTCGGCGCGACACCGACGATGCCCTTGCCGTTCTTGGCGGCGCCGATGGTGCCGGCCACGTGGGTGCCGTGGTCGCTGGTGGTCGGCTGCCAGGCCTTCCAGTCGGTGTTCGGCTTGCCGTCGATGCAGGAGACCGACTGCGAGGCGTCCACGTTGGCGGCCAGGTCCTCGTGGGTGGCGTCGATGCCGGAGTCCAGCACGCCGACGGTGACGTTGCGGCTGCCGAGCGAGATCTTGTGCGCCTTGTCCGCACCGATCTGACGCATGTCCCACTGGTTGGCCTCGTAGGGGTCCTCGCCCGGCGCGGCCGCGGCGGCCGGCTCGGCGGCGACGTCGGCCTTGCCCTGGTCGGAGGCCTGGATGCCCTTGGTGCGGCTGGCGCCGACCGACTCGACACCGCTGGCCAGACGCAGCTTCTCGGCGAACTTGGTGTCGTTCGAGCGGGCGACCACGACGCCGATCTGCTCGTACGACTGGACGACCTTGCCGCCGAGGCCGGCGATGGCCTTCTCGACCTTCTGCACCTGGCCGTGGTTGGCCTTGGTGTTGACGACGTAGCTCATCAGCGGACCGGTCGTCGAGTCGGCGGCGGGGGCCGCGGCGGCGGTGCCGGCCGGCAGCGCGAGGGCGCCGGCGGTGGCGAGCACGACGCCCACGGCCGCGTACCGGGTACGGCTGATCCGAGGAACACGCATGAGGGTTGGCCTCCCGAGTCGTCAGGCGGCAGCTGCGGAGCAGGTGCGCCAGGGAATGACCGGGACGCTAATGAATATTTGCTTATAAGCGCAAGGGGTAGTCATCTAATCGTCACATGTTGACCAATGAGATGCGCTTAGGAGGCCCCGCGTCAACAGGGGTAACAGAGAACAAGATTGTTAAAAAGTGACGATTCGCCGACGTGCGGCCGCCCTCACCGGACCGTCGGTCACCAGCGCGGATCGCGCCGTTACAACGCGTACAACCGACGCGCGTTGTCGGCCGCGACCAACCGCGCCACCCGCTCGGCATCGACCGCGGAACAGGCGCCGTCGGCCTGCCAGCCCGCCAGTACCGAACCCAGTCCGTACCGGAACTGACAGGTGCCCACCAAATACAGTTCGGGCAGCCCGTAGGCGTCGGTCGAGAACAGCAATTTGCCGAACGGGGCCAGCTCCAGCATCTCGCCCAGCACCGAGGCCACCCGCGGCCCGGTGTAGGAGGCCGTCAGCCCGAGGTCGGTGTGGACCGCCGGGAAGGCCTGGGCCAGCCAGGCGGCCTGCCGGTGGTACGGATAGGCGTGCAGCAGCACCAGCGGGACGCCGCTGGGCTCGGCGGCCCGCACGAAGTCCGTCAGCAGTGACGGATCCGCCCGGTGCAGGGTGAGGTCGGGATCACCGAAACCGGTGTGGAGTTGGAGCGGCAGACCGAGCTCGGCGCAGACGTCCACCGCCGTCCAGAGCAGGTGGTGCAGCAGCACCGGGTCGGTCAACCGGCCCTGCCCGCCGCGCAGATGGGCACCGGCCGCGGCCACCACGGCCGTACCGGCGGGGCGTTCGGCGGGAGCGGCGAGGCCGTGCCGGTAGGCGAGCACCGACTTGACCGCGACGGCCCCGGCGGCGGCCGCCGCGAGCGCCTGCTCGACGGCCCGCGGCCAGGCCTCGGCGCCGGTCGTCACCGCCTCGGCCACCGACTCCAGCCGGATCACCTCGCGCACCGACGCCCCGGTGGCCTCGGCGAGTCCGGCCAGTGGCAGCAGCTCGTGGCCCGCGGCGGCGGTCAGCCCGGTGTCCACCAGGCAGGTGTCCAGCCCCGCCGCCGCCAGCAGCCGCCCGGTGGCCTCGGCTGCTCCCAACTCCCGCCGCCGGGCCAGGTAGTCGACGGCCGGGGCGTGCGCCGGCAGGCCGAGCGCGGGTGGGCACCAACGCCGCACGGCCAGGCCCAGCGCGCTGTCGAAGGGCGAGCAACCGGGCGCGGGCGGGCGGTCGGACTCGGTGAGCAGCCCCGCCAGGGCGTCGTCGGCGAGCTCGGCCGCCACCACGCTGTGGCAGTGGTGGTCGACCAGTGCGAGCCCCTCCGGGCGGAGCGGCACAGACTCCTCCCGGCGGGCCGACGGGGGCTCCTTGGGCCGGGCCACCGTTCAGTACCGCCAGCGGGTGGCCGCGACCAACTCCTCCGGCGTGGCGGCGGCGTACTGCTCCTCCTCCGCCCGGCGCACGGCCAGCACCGCCTGGTACAACGGCTCGCCGAGCGCCTCGCGCAGCACCGCGGAACGCTCGTACGCGGCGATCGCCTCCGCCGGGCTCGCCGGCAGCCGGGGCACCGCGCCCGGTTCGGCGGCCGCCGGGTCACCGGTGAACTCCGGTGGCAGCGCCCGGCGCTGGTCCAGTCCGGCGAGGCCGGCCGCGATCGCCCCGCCGACCGCCAGGTACGGATTGGCGCTCGCGTCGAAGCACTTCACCTCGGCGTTGGCGGCGGCGGACCGCTCCCCGGTGGAGCCGGTCACCAGGCGCAGCGCGGCCTCCCGGTTCTCCAGGCCCCAGCACTGGTAGGCGCCGGCCCAGTGCGAGGGCACCAGGCGCAGGTACCCGGCGGGGCTGGAGCAGCCCAGCGCCAGGAGTTCGGGCAGTGCGTCGAGCACCCCGGCGAGGAAGCCCTCGGCCTCGACGGTCAGACCGTGCGGACCGGGGCCGCCGTGGCCGAGGTTGCGCCCCTCCCGCCAGAGGCTGAGGTGCAGGTGCCCGCCGTTGCCGACGCTGCCGGCCTCGACCACGGGGGCGAAGGAGACCCGCAGGCCGTGCCGGGCGGAGACGGCGCGGACGGTGTGCCGGACCAGGACGGAGGTGTCGGCGGCGGCGACCGGACCCTCGGCGGCGACCGAGACCTCGAACTGCCCGGAGGCGTACTCGGGGTGGATCTGCAGGACACCGAGACCCTGTTCGCCGAGGGCGCGCAGGACGTCCCGCAGGTAGTCGGAGAGGTCGGTGAGCCGGTGCATGCCGTACGCGGGGCCGTGCGTCGGGTACCGCGGCGGCTCGCTCGGGGGCCCGGCCAGGGCGACCACCCATTCGACCTCGATGCCGGCCTTGAGACTCAGCCCGCGGGCGGCGGCCGCGGCCTCCGTCCGGCGGGCGAACAGCCGCTGGCAGCCGGGGTGCGGGCCGCCGGCCTGGGTGTGGCGGTCCCCCGGGGCCCAGGCCCAGCCGGGCTGGGCGGCCAGTGGGACGAGCCGGTCGACGTCGGGGTAGAGCCGCAGGTCCCCGGTGGGGCCGCCGATGATCGGGCTGGTGGTGATGGCGTCGTCGGCGAGGAACACGTCGAAGCAGGGCGCGGTGCCGACGCCCCACTCGGCCGCGTGCACCAGGCCGCCGAGCGGCACGGCTTTGACCCGGGTGATGCCCGCGTTGTCCACCCAGGTGACGGCCACCGCCTCGACGGCGGCGGTGCGCAGCCGGTCGGCGGCGGCCTCGGCGCGCTCGGCCCGTTCGGCGCGCGGCGGCAGCGCCACGGCGGCCGCGAGGGCGCCGGGGCCGGACGGCTCGACGGGATCGGCGGCCTGGGAGGCGGCGACGGTGCTCATGTCGCCATGCTGCCCCGCGGAGCCGGTACCGGTAACTCCCCTATCGGGTGGAACAAACGGACGCCCGTCCGCCTGTTCACTCGTCCGTGGTCGGGGCGTCCGCGGCCTGTCGTCTGCGGCCGGATCGTTCACGGCCCGCCCGTTCAGGACGGGGTCGTTCGTGGCCGGGCGGGGGCGGTGCCCGGCCGGTCCACCGCCGTCCCGCGCTTCCCCCATGGACATGACGAAGCGGGGACGGGGATCGAGCGCACCCGGTCCGATCCGCTCATGATGAGTGAGCAAGGAAGCACGCTGCGGAGCCGCCCCGCGTCGGCCGCCCGGCGATCACCCGCCCCTGTCCTGAACGGATTTCCGCCATCTTCCCCTTCCTACTCACGAGTAGCTTCGCTACAGTGGCCGGACACGCACCACCGCCGGGCTTCGGGAGCCGCACCGGCGGCAGACCGCGACCCCCGTTTCCCGGGCGCTCGCGCGGGTGCGCCTTCACCGGTCGGCGCCGCGAACCGCGGCGGGCCGGGTTCCCCTCATCAGAGCCGCTTCCTTCACCTTCGAGCGCCTGAGCACCGCGGCACATCCGCAGTTCGGCCGGAGCGGACCGGCCGCTGCCCGGGTGTGCCGACACCCCGTCATCTCCCCAGCCCCGCGGGTGGACCCTCCTCCGACGGCGGCCGCCCCCCGGCGTCCGGGCGCGGCGGCGCGCCCGCCGGAGCACGCGCGGGCCCTTCATGACTAGGAGTCAGGACAGATGGAGCGTCCCTTCCCCACCGTCGCCGTCGTCGGCCTCGGCACGATGGGTGCCGGCGTCGCGGTGGCGGTCGCCAAGAGCGGCCGCCGGGTGATCGGCATCGAGGCCACCGAGGACTCGGCCGCCCGGGCGCTGGCCCGGATCGAGGAGGCCACCGCGCGCGCGGTGGACCGCGAGCGGCTGACCGTCGAGGAGCGCACCGGCCTGCTGGACCGGATCTCGGTCTGCCACGGGCTGGCGGCCGCCGCCGCGGCCGATCTGGTGATCGAGGAGGTGCCCGAGCGGCTGGAGCTGAAGCGGGAGGTGTTCGCCGAGCTGGACCGGATCTGCCCGGAGACGACCGTGCTGGCCACCGGCACCACGGCCCTGTCGGTGACCCGGATAGCCGCCGCGACCACCCGTCCCGAGCGGGTGCTCGGCCTGCACTTCTTCAACCCGGTGCACGGCATGAAGCTGGTCGAGGTGGTCCGCACCGTGCTGACCTCCCCGCGGACCGCCGAGGACGCCTCCGCCTTCGCCCGCGACCTCGGCAAGGAACCGGTGGCGGCCGGCGACCGGGCCGGCTTCGTGGTGAACGGCCTGCTGTTCGCGTACCTGAACCAGGCCGCCGCGATGTTCGAGTCCAAGTACGCCTCGCGGGAGGACATCGACGCCGCGATGCGGCTCGGCTGCGGCCTGCCGATGGGCCCGCTGGCGCTGCTCGACCTGATCGGCGTCGACACCGCGCGCACCGTGCTGGAGGCGATGTACGAGCAGTCCCGGGACCGCCTGCACGCGCCCGCCCCGATCCTCGGCCAGCTGGTCTCGGCCGGTCTGCTCGGCCGCAAGTCCGGGCGCGGCTTCTACGCCTACGAGTCGCCGGGCTCGTCCAGGGTGGTGGACGCCTCCACCGGGCCCGCCCGGCCCCGGGTGCCGGGCCGCGGGGTGCGCAGCGTCGGGGTGTGCGGCTCGGGGACGATGGCCGTCGGGATCGCCGAGGTGTTCGCCAAGGCCGGGCACCCGGTGCTGCTGGCCGCCCGCAGCCCGGAGAAGGCCGAGAACGCCAAGGCTCAGCTGGCGAAGTCGCTGAAGCGCGCGGTGTCCAGGGGCCGGATGAGCGCGGAGCTGCGGGACGCCGCGCTGGCGCTGGTCACTCCGGTCGGCGAGTACTCCGAGCTGGCCGAGGTGGACCTGGTGGTCGAGGCGATCGCCGAGGACCTGGAAGCCAAGCGGGAGCTGTTCGCCACCCTGGACAAGGTCGTCAGGCCCGGGGCGGTGCTCGCCACCACCACCTCCTCGCTGCCGGTGATCAGCTGCGCGACCGCCACCTCGCGGCCGCAGGACGTCATCGGCATGCACTTCTTCAACCCGGCCCCGGCCATGAAGCTGGTCGAGGTGGTCTCCACCGTGCTGACCGCGCCGGACGTCACCGCGACCGTGCTGGAGCTGACCGCCGAGGTCGGCAAGCACCCGGTGGAGTGCGGCGACCGGGCCGGGTTCATCGTCAACGCGCTGCTCTTCCCCTACCTGAACGACGCGGTGCGGATGCTCCAGGAGCACTACGCGACGGTGGACGACATCGACACCGCGATGAAGCTCGGCTGCGGCTACCCGATGGGCCCCTTCGAGCTGCTGGACGTGGTCGGCCTGGACGTCTCGCTGACGATCGAGCAGGTGCTGCACCAGGAGTTCCGCGAGCCGGGTCTGGCCGCCGCACCGCTGCTGGAGCACCTGGTCGCGGCGGGCTGCCTGGGCCGCAAGACCGGCCGCGGCTTCCGCGACCACACGCGCCGGTGACCACCCCGCAGGCCGGGGACGGCCGGTACGGGACACCGTACGGGCCGCCGCCGGCCGGACCGCGCGGGACCGGTCCGCAGCCGTACGGCTCCGCGCCCTCCGGCACGCCCTCCGCGCGCCCCGGCTGGAGCCCCGGGACGGTGTCCTCCCGCTGGCCCCGTCCGGCGGTGACCGGCCCGGTCGCGCCGGTGCACCGGGGAAGGGCCGTGGCCGCGCCGCCCGGGCCGTGTAGCGTTCCGGACATGGATCGGGTTCAGTCAACCTCCCCGCAGCACCCCGCCGGGCCGCACGGCGGCGCCGACCGGACCGCCTCCTCGACCGGGGGCACCGGACCGGAGGGCGGCGGGCCGGGCAGCCGCCGGGCGGCGGCGCAGCGCCAGCAGATGCGCCAGGACCTGGCCACGGCCGCGATGGAGCTGTTCGCCTCGCAGGGCTACGAGGAGACCACGGTCGATCAGATCGCGGCCGCCGCCGGGGTGGCCCGGCGCACCTTCTTCCGGTACTTCCGGTCCAAGGAGGAGGCGATCTTCCCGGACCACGACGACACCCTCGTGCGGGTGGCCGACCTGCTGGCCAGTGCCGAGCCGGAGGAGCACCCGCTGGACGTGGTCTGCCGCGGCATCAAGGAGGTGCTGCGGATGTACGCCTCCACCCCGGGGGTGTCGGTCGCGCGGTACCAGCTGATCCGTCAGGTCCCGGCGCTGCGCGAGCGGGAGATCGCCGTGGTGGCCCGCTACGAGCGGCTGTTCACCCGCTACCTGCTCGGGCGCTTCGACACCGGCGAGTCGATCCCGTCCGGCTGGCAGCGGGGCGGCGAGGACGACTCGATGCTGGCCGAGGTCTCGGCGGCGGCGGTGGTCGCGGCCCACAACCACGTGCTGCGGCGCTGGCTGCGGGCCGGCGGCCGGGGTGACGTGGAGGCGCAGCTGGACCACTCCTTCGAGGTGATCCGGCGGACCTTCTGGGCCTCCAGCGCGCCGGGTGCCAGACGCCGGGGATCCCTGGTGGCACCGGGTGCCAGTGGGACCCCCGGGGACACCTGGGTGGAGAGCGCACTGAGTGCCAGCCCCGGAGGTGAGGTGCTCATCACAGTCGCCCGGACGGACGCTCCGTTGGACGTCGTGGTGGACAGCATCCGGGCCGCGCTGAGTGGCTCCCGCGAGCCGTAGCCGCAGTATTTTCGCAGGTCAGAGCAGTATCGAGGGCCCGCGCCGAATCGTCGGCGCGGGCCCTTCGCACGCCCGCGCAACGTGCGTCGCGAGGCCCCGGACACCGCCGGAATTCCTGACACCCGGTGTCTTTACGAGTGGCACAGGGTGCCACTACGTTGTTACCCACCAGTCGCGGCGCCGCGGCTCCCCACCCGGCGCGCCGTCGTCCGGCGTTCCCACACCCCGGGAACGGAGCCAGACCCGCCCGGCCCACCCCGGGCGCCCAGCCCGACCCGCCCACCACCCACCTCAGCGAAGCCGGTGTCCGCTCCCGGCTCCCCCAGACGCCCTGTGCCCCTCACACAGGTACGCCTTCGGAGGCAGCCATGCAGGAAATCCTCGACGCGATCCTCAGCCCCGACACCACGTCGGCGGACTTCGCCGCGATCAAGCTCCCCGAGTCCTACCGGGCGGTGACGCTCCACAAGGACGAGGAGCAGATGTTCGCGGGCCTCGACAGCCGCGACAAGGACCCCCGCGAGTCCCTTCACCTCGACGAGGTGGCCCTGCCCGAACTCGGCCCCGGCGAGGCCCTGGTCGCCGTCATGGCCAGTGCGGTGAACTACAACACCGTCTGGAGCTCGATCTTCGAACCGGTCTCCACCTTCGGCTTCCTGGAGCGCTACGGCCGGCTGTCGCCGCTCACCAAGCGCCACGACCTCCCGTACCACGTGGTCGGTTCCGACCTCGCCGGCGTGGTGCTGCGCACCGGCGCCGGGGTCAACGCCTGGAAGCCGGGCGACGAGGTCGTCGCGCACTGCCTGTCGGTCGAACTGGAGTCCGCGGACGGCCACAACGACACGATGATGGACCCGGAGCAGCGCATCTGGGGCTTCGAGACCAACTTCGGCGGCCTCGCCCAGCTGGCCCTGGTGAAGACCAACCAGCTGCTGCCCAAGCCGCGGCACCTCACCTGGGAGGAGGCCGCCTCCCCCGGACTGGTCAACTCCACCGCCTACCGCCAGCTGGTCTCGCGCAACGGCGCCGGCATGAAGCAGGGCGACAACGTGCTGATCTGGGGCGCCAGCGGCGGCCTCGGCTCGTACGCCACCCAGTACGCGCTGGCCGGCGGCGCCACCCCGATCTGTGTGGTCTCCAGTGACGAGAAGGCCGCGATCTGCCGGGCCATGGGCGCCGAGGCGATCATCGACCGCTCCGCCGAGGGCTACCGGTTCTGGAAGGACGAGAGCAACCAGGACCCGCGCGAGTGGAAGCGCCTCGGTTCGAGGATCCGCGAGTTCACCGGCGGCGAGGACGTGGACATCGTCTTCGAGCACCCGGGTCGGGAGACCTTCGGCGCCTCGGTGTACGTCACCCGCAAGGGCGGCACCATCGTCACCTGCGCCTCCACCTCCGGGTACATGCACCAGTACGACAACCGGTACCTGTGGATGTCGCTCAAGCGGATCGTCGGCTCGCACTTCGCCAACTACCGCGAGGCCTTCGAGGCCAACCGCCTGATCGCCAAGGGCAAGATCCACCCGACCCTGTCCAAGGTCTACTCCCTGGAGCAGACCGGCCAGGCCGCCCTGGACGTGCACCACAACAAGCACCAGGGCAAGGTCGGCGTGCTCTGCCTGGCCCCGGAGGAGGGCCTGGGCGTGCGGGACGCCGACTTCCGCGAGCAGCACCTTCCGGCCATCAACCTCTTCCGCGAGGTTGACGAGCGGAACATCCAGCCGAGTAGGAACGTGTGAGACCACTCCGATGACTGAGCCCCAGAAGCGCGACCGCCCCTGGCTGATGCGCACCTACGCCGGCCACTCCACCGCGAGCGACTCCAACGCGCTCTACCGGCGGAACCTGGCGAAGGGCCAGACCGGCCTGTCCGTCGCCTTCGACCTGCCGACCCAGACCGGCTACGACTCCGACCACGTCCTCGCCCGCGGCGAGGTCGGCCGGGTCGGCGTCCCGGTCGGCCACGTCGGCGACATGCGCGCCCTGTTCGACGGCATCCCGCTCGACCGGACCAACACCTCCATGACGATCAACGCCACCGCGATGTGGCTGCTGGCGCTCTACCAGGTGGTCGCCGAGGAGCAGGGCGCGGACGTCGCCACGCTCACCGGCACCACCCAGAACGACATCGTCAAGGAGTACCTGTCGCGCGGGACGCACGTCTTCCCGCCCGGCCCGTCGGTGCGGCTGATCACCGACATGATCGCCTACACGGTCGGCAACATCCCCAAGTGGAACCCGATCAACATCTGCAGCTACCACCTCCAGGAGGCCGGGGCCACACCCGTCCAGGAGATCGCCTACGCGATGTGCACCGCCATCTCGGTACTCGACGCCGTGCGCGACTCCGGCCAGGTGCCGGCCGAGCGGATGGGCGAGGTGGTCGCCCGGATCTCCTTCTTCGTGAACGCCGGCGTGCGCTTCGTCGAGGAGATGTGCAAGATGCGCGCCTTCGCCCGGCTGTGGGAGAAGGTCACCCGGGAGCGCTACGGCGTCACCGACCCCAAGCAGCGCCGCTTCCGCTACGGCGTCCAGGTCAACTCGCTCGGCCTCACCGAGGCCCAGCCGGAGAACAACGTCCAGCGGATCGTCCTGGAGATGCTGGCCGTCACCCTCTCCAAGGACGCCCGCGCCCGCGCCGTCCAGCTGCCCGCCTGGAACGAGGCGCTCGGCCTGCCGCGGCCGTGGGACCAGCAGTGGTCGCTGCGCATCCAGCAGGTGCTGGCCTACGAGTCGGACCTGCTGGAGTACGGCGACCTCTTCAACGGCTCCGAGGTGGTCGAGGCGAAGACCGCCGAGCT
This sequence comes from Kitasatospora sp. NPDC056651, assembly GCF_042792155.1. NCBI lineage: Bacteria > Bacillati > Actinomycetota > Actinomycetes > Kitasatosporales > Streptomycetaceae > Kitasatospora > Kitasatospora sp. NPDC056651. Next base: position 68,910 of record NZ_JBHTWX010000004.1, read on the forward strand.
GCTGGCCGGCGCGGAGACGGAGATCGCCAAGGTGCTGGAGATGGGTGCCAAGGACGGCGATCGGGGCATCATCCCGGCCGTCGAGTCCGGCTACCTCAAGTCCAACCTGGTCGCCTCGCACGCCGCCCGCCGGGCCCGGATCGAGTCCGGCGAGGACAGGATCGTCGGGGTGAACTGCTTCGACACCACCGAGCCGAGCCCGCTCACCGCCGACCTCGACACCGCGATCATGGTCGTCGACCCGGCCTCCGAGCAGTCCGTGCTCGCCGCCCTGGAGGCCTGGCGCGCCGAGCGCGACGAGGCCGCCGCCCAGGAGGCACTGGCCGGGCTCAAGGCCGTCGCCGCCACCGACGCCAACCTGATGCCGGCCACTCTCGCCTGCGCCCGGGCCGGCGTCACCACCGGCGAGTGGGCCTTCGCCCTGCGCGAGGTCTTCGGCGAGTACCGCGCGCCCACCGGCGTGGGCGGCGCCCCCGTCGCGGTGGCCGCCGAGCCCGGCGGCGAGCTGGAGCAGGTCCGCGCCGCCGTCGCCGCGACCGCCGGGGAGCTGGGCGCCGGCAAGCTGCGCCTGCTGGTCGGCAAGCCCGGCCTGGACGGGCACTCCAACGGCGCCGAGCAGATCGCCGTCCGGGCCCGCGACGCCGGGTTCGAGGTGGTCTACCAGGGCATCCGGCTGACCCCGGAGCAGATCGTCTCCGCCGCCGTCGCGGAGGACGTGCACTGCGTGGGCCTGTCCATCCTGTCCGGCGCGCACGGCGAACTGGTGCCCGACGTTCTGAAGCGGCTGCGCCGCGCCGGGGTGGAGGATGTCCCGGTGATCGTTGGTGGCATCATCCCGGCAGCGGACGGCGAGGCCCTCAGGGCCGCCGGCGTCGCCGCCGTGTTCACCCCGAAGGACTTCGGCATCACGACCATCATCGGCCGGATCGTGGACGAGATCCGGCTCGCCAACAGACTCCAGCCGTGGACGCCCGCACCGACCGCGGCCACGAACTGACCAGCTGACCAGCTGACCACTGGGAAGGAACCCTCGATTCTTATGACTGCGCCCAACCGTCTGCGCCCGCGCCGCTCCTGCCTCGCGGTGCCCGGCAGCAACCCGCGCTTCCTGGAGAAGGCCCAGGGCCTGCCGGCCGACCAGGTCTTCCTCGACCTGGAGGACGCCTGCGCCCCGCTGGTCAAGGAGAGCGCCCGCCACAACATCATCGACGCGCTGAACAACGGCGACTGGGGCGACAAGACCAAGGTCGTCCGGGTCAACGACTGGACGACGCACTGGACGTACCGGGACGTGATCACCGTCGTCGAGGGCGCCGGCCCCAACCTCGACTGCATCATGCTGCCCAAGGTCCAGGACGCCGAGCAGGTCAAGGCGCTCGACCTGCTGCTCACCCAGATCGAGAAGACCATGGGCTTCGAGGTCGGCAAGATCGGCATCGAGGCGCAGATCGAGAACGCCAAGGGCCTGATCAACGTCGACGCCATCGCCGAGGCCTCGCCCCGGCTGGAGACCATCATCTTCGGCCCCGCCGACTTCATGGCCTCGATCAACATGAAGTCCCTGGTCGTCGGCGAGCAGCCGCCCGGCTACGGCGCCGACGCCTACCACTACATCCTGATGCGCATCCTGATGGCCGCCCGCGCCAACGACCTCCAGGCGATCGACGGCCCGTACCTCCAGATCCGCAACCAGGAGGGCTACCGCGAGGTCGCCCGCCGCTCGGCCGCCCTCGGCTTCGACGGCAAGTGGGTGCTGCACCCGGACCAGGTCGCCGCCGCGAACGAGATCTACTCGCCCTCGCAGGAGGACTACGACCACGCCGAGCTGATCCTCGACGCTTACGACTACTGCACCTCCGAGGCGGGCGGCGCCAAGGGCTCCGCGATGCTCGGCGACGAGATGATCGACGAGGCCAGCCGCAAGATGGCGCTGGTGGTCGCCGGCAAGGGCCGCGCCGCGGGCATGCAGCGGACCACCAAGTTCGAGATCCCGGAGGCCTGAGGCCATGCAGTTCGGACGCACCTACGAGGAGTTCGAGGTCGGCGCGGTCTACAAGCACTGGCCCGGAAAGACGGTCACCGAGTACGACGACCATCTCTTCTGCCTGCTCACCATGAACCACCACCCGCTCCACATGGACACCAACTACGCGGAGAAGACGACCGACTTCGGCAGGAACGTCGTGGTGGGCAACTACATCTACTCGCTGCTGCTCGGCATGTCCGTCCCGGACGTCTCCGGCAAGGCGATCGCCAACCTGGAGATCGAGTCGCTGCGGCACGTCGCGCCGACCTTCCACGGCGACACCGTCTACGGCGAGACCACCGTGCTCGACAAGTGGCCGTCCAAGTCCAAGGACGACCGGGGCATCGTCCACGTCGAGACCAAGGGCTACAAGCAGGACGGCACGGTCGTCTGCGTCTTCCGTCGCAAGGTGATGGTGCCGACCGAGACCTACACCGAGCAGCGCGGCGGCGAGCAGCCCGGCCGTCCGACCCCGCTCTCCTGATCCTGTCCCCTTTATAAGGGGACTCCCCCTTCCGAAGGGGGCCTCCGGCTTCGGACGGTCCCCCTCGAAAGACCCCGGACGGGCAGGCCGCCGTCATCGGCCACGCCCCACCCGGCACGGGGGCCCTGCTGCCGCAGCCACGCCCGGCAGGGCCCCCGCAATCCCCCCCCCCGGGGGATTCCCGACCTTCCGCAGACCCTCAGACTTTCCGGAGCCGCACGATGGGACGCCTCGCACAGACCGACGGCCTCACCGAGATCCAGCGGGACATCCTCGCCACCGTGCGGGATTTCGTCGACAAGGAGATCATTCCGGTCGCGACCGAGCTGGAGCACAAGGACGAGTACCCGACCGCCATCGTCGAGGGCATGAAGCAGCTCGGCCTGTTCGGCCTCACCATCCCCGAGGAGTACGGCGGCCTCGGCGAGTCGCTGCTCACCTACGCCCTGGTGGTCGAGGAGATCGCCCGCGGCTGGATGTCGGTCTCCGGCATCGTGAACACCCACTTCATCGTGGCGCACATGATCAACGCCCACGGCACCCAGGAGCAGAAGGACTACTTCCTGCCGAAGATGGCGGCCGGCGAGATCCGCGGCGCCTTCTCGATGTCCGAGCCGGGCCTCGGCTCCGACGTTTCGGCCATCTCCACCAAGGGCGTCAGGGAACGTGGGGGCACCTCCCGGCCGGAGGCTGGGGGAGACTCCTACGTCCTCAACGGCCAGAAGATGTGGCTCACCAACGGCGGCACCTCCACCCTGGTCGCCGTCCTCTGCAAGACCGACGAGGGCGGCGACACCCCGTACAAGAACATGACCACCTTCCTGATCGAGAAGGAGGCCGGTTTCGGTCCGAACGCCACGGTTCCCGGCCTGACCGTGCCCGGCAAGATCGAGAAGATGGGCTACAAGGGCGTCGACACCACCGAGCTGGTCCTCCAGGACGTCCGCGTCCCGGCCGACCGCGTCCTCGGCGGCGTCCCGGGCCGGGGCTTCTACCAGATGATGGACGGCGTGGAGGTCGGCCGCGTCAACGTCGCCGCGCGCGGCTGCGGCGTCGCCCGCCGCGCCTTCGAGCTCGGCATCTCCTACGCCCAGCAGCGCTCCACCTTCGGCAAGAAGATCGCCGAGCACCAGGCGATCCAGTTCAAGCTCGCCGAGATGGCCACCAAGGTCGAGGCCGCCCACCAGATGATGGTCATGGCCGCCCGCAAGAAGGACGGCGGCGAGCGCAACGACCTCGAAGCCGGCATGGCCAAGTACCTCGCCTCCGAGTACTGCAAGGAGGTCGTCGAGGACGCGTTCCGCATCCACGGCGGCTACGGCTTCTCCAAGGAGTACGAGATCGAGCGCCTCTACCGCGAGGCCCCGATGCTGCTCATCGGTGAAGGTACTGCGGAGATCCAGAAGATGATCGTCGGGCGCCGGCTCCTGGAGGAGTACCGGATCGCCGACTGACCGCCGGGCCGCCCGCCGACCGGTCACCGCGCCGGGCGGCCCCCTCGAACCGCCGGTCGACGGGCGTGCGGGCCCGTCCCGGCGGAGCGCCGTGCCCCGTCACGGGCCCGGCCTGGTCCGCCTGGGTCCGGCACGGCCCTCCGGAAGCGGCCGCAGGGCGTACAGCTGTGACGACGCGCCCTGCGGCCGCTTCCGCACACCCGCTTCCGGCCGCCACGCCCGTGTCGTCCGCCCGGTTCCGTCGGCGGACCCGCTGAGACAAGAGTCACCAGCCTTGTCCGGTCCCTTGGGAACCGGACCGGGGCGAGCTACGGTCGTAGAGGTGGACGCGCGCACGCGCCACCACCGGACACGTGAACGAGCAGGCGGGTTGCCCACCCACCGTGTGCTCCCGATAGCATCCACCGGGACAGCAAGCCGTCCCTCTATTACCGATCCCGCGGTGGCCCCCGTCCAGCGGCCATGATCCCCCGCGACAAAGGTCTTCGATGCCCATCAGCCCGTCCCCTCACACCTCCGTCACGGACCGCGATGCCCTCGCAGCCCCGACGGCCGGTCGGCGACCCCGCGTGACCATCGCGCGCGGAGCCACCCCCTGGTTCGTCCCCACCCTCGCCACGGCCGCCGTGACCACCGCCCTCACCCGGCGCAACGGCAAGTGGGCCCTGGCTGCGGTACCCGCCTGTGCGCTCAGCGCGGGCATGCTGTGGTTCTTCCGCGACCCCGAGCGTGAGATCGGCACGGGCGGAGTGATCTCCCCCGCCGACGGCGTGGTGCAGAGCATCGACGCCTGGCCGGACGGCCGCACCCGGGTCGCGATCTTCATGAGCCCGCTGAACGTCCACGTCAACCGCGCGCCCCTGCCGGGCACGGTGACGTCGGTCGAGCACGTCGCGGGCGGCTTCGTCCCCGCGTTCAACAAGGACAGCGACCAGAACGAGCGGGTCGTCTGGCACTTCGACACCGAGCTCGGCGACATCGAGATGGTCCAGATCGCGGGGGCCGTGGCCCGCCGCATCGTGCCGTACGTGGACGCCGGAACCAAGGTCGAGCAGGGCGACCGGATCGGTCTGATCCGGTTCGGGTCCCGAGTCGACACCTACCTGCCGGCCGGCGTCGAGGTCGGCGTCGAGGTCGGCCAGAAGACCACAGCCGGGGTGACGCGCCTTGACCGTGACTGATCCTGAGACAATCGTCGGCCTGGACGACGAGGAGACGGCCCTGCGCCGCCGCCGCTGGGCGCGCGACCGCGAGCTGCGCGCTCCTCGCTCTCCTCAGCACCTGTCCACCGCCGACTTCCTGACCCTGGGGAACGCCGTCTGCGGCTTCCTCGCGATCTACTCGATCACCACCGGGGTCCTGGTCCCGCACATCACCAACCCGGACGCCGCTCCGGACCGGCACAGCGCCGCCACCGCGGTCACGCTGCTGCTGATCGGCTCGATGTGCGACCTCTTCGACGGCCTGGTGGCGCGCAAGCTGCGCTCCTCCGCCCTCGGAGCGGAACTGGACAACCTGGCGGACCTGATCAGCTTCGGCATCGCGCCGGCCTACTTCGTCGCGGTCTGGGGCATGGTCTCCCCGGGCTCCAACAGCAAGCTGTCGGCGCTCATCGCGATCACGGTACTGCTCGCGGTGGTCCTGCGGCTGGCCCGCTTCTCGGCCGTCAAGATGCGGCCCGGGGTGTTCCAGGGCATGCCCTGCCCGATGGGCGCGATGACGGTGATCGCCATCGTGCTGCTCGACCCGCCGTTCCTGCCCGGTCTGCTCGCCATCTTCGGCGCCGCCTACCTGATGGTCAGCCGGATCGAGTACCCGAAGCCGCAGGGGCTGCTCGCCACCGCCACGCTCTGCTGGATCGTGGTCTCCATCGGCTGCCTGGCCGCCTGGGCGACCGGTCTGCCCAACGGCAACACGCTGATGCACGTGGGCGCGTTCGCCCAGATCACGCTCGCCGCGATGGCGCCGCTGCTGGTCATCCGCCGCAAGGTGGGGCAGAAGGTCGGCGACGTCCGCGCCCGCCGGGCGGAGTCGCGGGTCGGCTGAGTCCCGCAATTGTCATAAAACTCAGGGCCCGGAACCTCTTGGTTCCGGGCCCTGACTCATTTGTCATAACAGTCGAGCCACCGGTGAGGGCTCGGCCGCTCCGGGCGGGGGCTCGGCCGCCGCGGGTGCGGAGGTCGGGCGACGCCGGTGCGGGCGCCGGAGCCGACGCCTCCGCGGACTCCGCGCTCCCCCACAATTGTCATAAAACTCAGGCGCCGCCCGTGTGCACGCTGAACGCCGAGCGGCGGGCCGCCCGGGCCACGCCCGGGTCCGGGTGCACGCCCGAGACCGCCGTCAGCACCGAGGCCGCCCGCGGGTGCCCGGACTGCCGGGCCCGGGCGAACAGCCGGACGGGGTCGCCCGCCGAAGCGCCCTCGACATGCCCGACCAGGAGCTCCGTCTCACCGTGGTCGAGCACCGCGGCCGCGGTGTCCACCCAGAGCCAGGCCGCGTCCACCGCGCCCAGCACGTCCGCCGGGGCGACGCCCTCGTCCGCGCGCTCCGCCAGCCACAGCAGCGCGTAGGGGCGCAGCACCGGTTCGTCCACCGCCGCGCGCACCGCCTGCTCGGCCGGACCGCCGGCCACCCGCAGCGCCTCGAACGCCAGTCCGCGGACCAGCGCGTCGTCGCCCTGGGCGGCCTCCAGCAGCTCGCCCACCGCCCGGTCCGCCGGCCGGGCCGCGACCCAGGCGCGGAACTCGGCGCGGGCCGGGCCCGGCGAGTAGTCGGCGCAGGCGTTCAGCAGTTCGAAGGCACTCTGCTCGATGTGCCCGGCCGCGGTCTGGGCGACCGTGCAGATCTCCTCCAGCTTCGCCCGTACCGCCCAGTGGCCGAGCGGCGACAGCTCGGCGGCATCGTTCCTGCGCGTCAGGGCGCCGACGGCCGCCAGGCCGTCCAGCATCCAGTCCAGGACGGCGGCCACGTCCGAGGGCGCGGCCGGGGTGTCGATCTGCGGCTCGCGGCAGGTGCCGCGGACGGCGGAGACGGCCGAGGCGGCGTGCGGCACCGGCGACAGTCCCGGCCCGCCGAGGCCGGTGCCGACCCGGCGCTCGTCCAGGCCCCGGCGCAGCAGTTCCAGCAGCTCGCTCTCGGCGACCGGCCCGTCGACCAGGTGGAGGAAGGAGAGCAGTTGCGGCGCCTGGTCCACGGCCTGCCCGGCCAGCACGGCGAACACGCCGCGCAGCGCGGCGGGCGGCACCGGGGCCAGCAGGGTCCAGGCGTCGAACAGTGCCGACCAGCCGCGGATCACGGCCTCGTCGTCGTGCTCCCAGGCGTGCAGGCGCCAGCCGGGGCCGGCCCCGCCGTCCCGGGGCTCCACCAGGCCCACCAGCAGCGCCTGCCCCCACGCCTTGGCGGCGGCGCCGACCGTCATGGCCAGTGCCCGGCCCGCCGTGCGGGCGTCCTCCGGGAGCAGCTCGCCGCGCTTGTCGACCTCGGCCAGCTCGCCGGCCCAGCGGGCGATCCGGACGGCGTCCACCAGCATCCGGCGGGCCAGCGGCGCCAGCTCGGCGGGTGCCGGGAAGCCCTCCGGCACGGGAACCCGGCCTCGCCCGGGGGCCGGAGCGGGTCCTCGTCGCCGGGGTACTCCGTTACGGGGGACACCCGCCCCGCCCGGCCTGCCACCGGCGGGCCGTTGGGCCGTTCCGGGGAGACGGGTCACCGTCGCACCGGTACCGATCGTCGGCGGGAGCGGGGCATCACGGTCGCGCGGGTTCCGAGACGTCACGTCGAGCAGTCTTCCCCTTGTACCGGCCTTCTGTCACATCCGGTTGTCCGTACGACCGGGCGACCGGCGGTGGCACCTCCGCAAGATCGGGCAACAGCGGCAAACCGCCTGGCCGGAAACGTATGACCTGCGCATGCCACTTCGGATACTCCGGTTGCCCGGAATGCTCGATCGGTCACGGTGCGTAGGGGTGGGGGCGTCAGTGGCGGACACATTTTTATCCCTGGCGACAGGGTGGTTTACGTCCGGGAAATCCGCTCCGGCGACTTCCGCCGGGACTGTCCAGCCCGAATCCGGACGGATGCCGGACGGACCGGGGGGTTCTCCCCGCGCGAGAAGTCGGCGGGTCCGACTTCTCGTGTCCGCCGGACGGAATGGGGAAACGTTCACGCACGGACGGGGGGAAGCCCGCCGGAATAGCCGGCGGGGCCCGGTCGACAACCGCCCGCACCACCGGGGGGCCGGACATCTCCTAAAGCAGCGGCGTGAGCCAGCGGCGGAGGAGTTCGGTGTAGCGATCGGGGGCGGTGTTCCAGAGGGTGGCGTGGTCGGCGCCGGGAAAGGGCTGGAGGCTCACCACGTCGTGGCGGACGGCCGCCAGTTTCTCGGCGGTGCGGAAGGGCGCGATCCGGTCCTCCGGGCTGTGCAGCAGAAGAGTGGGGACACGCAGGTCGGTGCCGTCGGCGACACGGCCGAAGTCGGCGAGGTCGACGCCGGTGCGCCCTTCGGCCGCGAGGGCGCCGAGCTCGGCGGCGACGCCCCGGAAGCCGGCCCGGGCGGCGTCCCGGCGGGCCGAGGCCGGGAGGTCGAGCACCGGGGAGTCGAGGACCAGGCCGCGGACGGCGTGCGACCAGGCCGAGCGGGCCGCCGTCTGGAGGACCATGGTGGCCCCGAGGGACCAGCCGTAGAGGATCACCTTGCCCGCGCCGTTGTCCAGCGCCAGCCGTACCGCCGACTCGATGTCGCGCCACTCGGTCTCGCCGAAGTGGCTCAGCCCGTCCGGGGAGGCGGGGGCGCCCCGGTCGCCGCGGTAGGTGACGGAGAGGACGGGCAGGCCGAGCCGGTGGAGGACGGGGAGCACCGGGAGGGTCTGCCCGCGGTCGGCCTCGGGACCGTGCACCAGGATCACCCAGGTGCCGCGCTTGCCGTCGATCCGCCAGGCGGGCAGGGCACCGAGCTCGCCGTCGGCGGTGGTGTCGGTGAAGGCGAGGCCGAGCGCCTCGGTCGGGTCGCCGAGCAGGACCCGGGGCGTGAAGCGGACCTCGGTGCCCGGGGTGAGGGTGCCGCGGTCGGCGCGGACCAGCCGACGGGTGACGCCCTGTTCGTCGCTGTGCAGGACCTCCTCGACGACCGCGTGTCCGCCGTCCCCCCACTCGACCGCCCAGCGGCCGCGGCGCAGGCTCTCCGGGCCGCGCGTGAAGGTGATCCGGCCGGGAGCCAGGTTCCGGACCAGGACCGGTCCGGACTCCCGGAGGGCGGTCGCCGGACGGACCATCCGTTCGGAGGCCCGACGACCGACCACCAGCACGGCTGCCCCGACCGCGGCGGCCGCCACGACGGCGGCGGTTCCCCAACGCATCTCGCTCCCCTGTTCTCTTGCTCCGCTCCGTCGCTCACGGATCTCTCGCTAGCGCGCCCACGGATCTGTCGCTCACGCACCGGACGGTGTTCGTGCACCAGTTCACCGGCGCACCGCCCACCCGGCCACCGGACTGAGCCGTTCGGGTCACCCGGGCGCGGCCCCGCGGTGCCGGGAGGAGACGGGACGTGCCGGGAGAAGCCGGGAGGAGACGACGGGTGTAGTGGCGGCGATCCCACGGGTCGTCAGCCGGGCCCGCTTGTGACCAACCCCTCCGTGACCTCGGTTGACTCCCGGTTCGGGCCCGTGATGGGATCCTGAGGCCATACGGAGGCATGGAGAGGAAGCCGGTGGAAGTCCGGCGCGGTCCCGCCACTGTCACCGGGGAGCACGCTCGGAACATCGCCACGGCGGGCCGTCGACGGCCGCTGGAAGGCTCCGAGGGTGCGTCCGACCCGGAAGCCAGGAGACTCTCGCCCCCGTCACGTCGATCCAGGGCGCGGACCCTGAGTGAGGACACGCACGCGATGCAGGCTGCCCCGCCCTGCCGGACCCCGAGCTGCCTTCCGCCGTGCGGCCGATGACCCCTGCGACGCCGCGCGCGTCCACGACGCGCCCGCTGACCCGCGCCGTCGCCTTCGCGCTCGGTGCCGTCGCGGGCTACGCCGCCGACGCCCGCTTCGGCGACCCGCGCCGGGGCCACCCGGTGGCCGCCTTCGGCGACGCCGCGACCCGGCTGGAGCGGCGGCTGTGGCGTGACGACCGCACCGCCGGCGCCGGGTACACGGCGCTGTGCGTGGGCGCGGTCGCGACGGGCGCGCTCGCGCTGGACCGTACGGTGGGCCGGCGCCCGCTGGGCCGGGCGGCGCTGGCGGCGGCCGCGACCTGGACGGTGCTCGGCGGCACCTCGCTGACCCGGGAGGCGCGCGCCATCGGCCGCTCGCTGGCCGCGGACGATCTCGCGGCCGCCCGGGAACGGCTGCCGCACCTGTGCGGGCGGGACCCGAGCGCGCTGGACGGACAGCAGATCGCCCGGGCGGTGGTCGAGTCGGTGGCCGAGAACACCGCCGACGCCGTGGTGAACGCGCTGACCTGGGGCGCCCTGGCCGGCACCCCCGGCCTGCTGGCCTTCCGCGCCGTGAACACCCTGGACGCCATGGTCGGCCACCGTTCGCCGCGCTACGCCCGCTTCGGCTGGGCCTCGGCCCGGCTGGACGACCTGGCGGGCTGGCCTGGCGCCCGGCTGACGGCGCTGCTGACGGTGGCCGCCGCGCCCGAGCCCCGGACGGCCTGGCGGGTCTGGCGCCGGGACGGCTCCGCACACCCGAGCCCGAACGCGGGCCAGGCGGAGGCGGCGTTCGCCGGCGCGGTGGGCGTCCGGCTGGGCGGGACCCTCCGGTACGGCGAGCGGGAGGAGCACCGGCCGGTCCTGGGCGCGGAGCTGCGGCCGGTGACGGCGGACGACATCGAGCGCGCCTGCGCGCTCTCCCGGCGGGTGGGCGCACTGGCGCTGGGTACCACGGTCGCGGGGCACGTGCTGCTGCGCGCGCTCCTGGCGAAGAGGGGAAGGGCATGACGAACGCGCTGCTGGTCGCGGGGACGACCTCGGACGCGGGCAAGAGCGTGGTGACGGCCGGGATCTGCCGTTGGCTCGCCCGCCAGGGCGTGCGGGTCGCGCCGTTCAAGGCGCAGAACATGTCGCTCAACTCCTTCGTCACCGCCGACGGCGCGGAGATCGGCCGCGCCCAGGCGATGCAGGCGCAGGCCGCCCGGGTGGAGCCGGAGGCGGCGATGAACCCGGTGCTGCTCAAGCCGGGCGCGGACGGCCGCAGCCAGGTGGTGCTGCTGGGCAGGCCGGTCGCCGAGGTGGGCGCGCTGGACTACCGCGAGCGCAAGCCCGTCCTGCTGGAGCGTGCCCTGGAGTGCCTGGTCGACCTGCGCCGGCGCTTCGACGTGGTGGTCTGCGAGGGCGCGGGCTCGCCGGCCGAGATCAACCTGCGCGACCGCGACATCGCCAACATGGGCCTGGCCACCGCCGCCGACCTGCCGGTGGTGGTGGTCGGGGACATCGACCGCGGCGGGGTCTTCGCGGCGATGTACGGGACGCTGGCGCTGCTGTCCGCCGAGGACCAGCGGCACGTGGCGGGCTGGTTCGTCAACAAGTTCCGCGGCGACGCGCGGCTGCTCGCCCCCGGACTGGAGATGCTGCACGAGCTGACCGGCCGTCCGGTGCTGGGCACGCTGCCGATGCTGCCCGGGCTCTGGCTGGACGCCGAGGACTCGCTGGACCTGTCCACCGTGGTCGACCGGACGGACGGTCGCGGGCCGCTCGGCGCGGACGTGCTGCGGGTGACGGTGGTGCGCTTCCCGAGGCTGTCCAACTTCACCGACCTGGACGCGCTCGCCCAGGAGCCCGGCGTGCTGGTGCGCTGGGCGACCAGGCCGGAGGAGCTGGCCGACGCCGACCTGGTGGTGCTGCCCGGCACCCGGGCCACCGTCGCGGACCTCGCCTGGCTGCGCGAGCGCGGCCTGGAGCCGGCCCTGAAGGCGCGGGCGGCGGCCGGGCTGCCGATCCTCGGCGTCTGCGGCGGCTACCAGATGCTGGCGCACTCGATCGTGGACGAGGTCGAGTCGAAGGCGGGTGCGGTCGAGGGGCTCGCACTGCTGCCGACCCGGGTCCGCTTCGGTGTGGAGAAGGTGCTGGCCCGGCCGGTCGGCGAGGCGTTCGGGCAGCGCGTCGAGGGCTACGAGATCCACCACGGGGTGGTGGCGGTGGACGGTGGCGAGGGGTTCTTCTCCGACGGTGCGGGGCGGAACCTGGACGGCTGCCGGCTGGGCTCGGTGTGGGGCACCACCTGGCACGGCGCGCTGGAGAACGACGGGTTCCGGCGCGAACTGCTGCGCCAGGTGGCCGAGTCGGCCGGGCGGGCGTTCGTCCCCGCGCCGGACACCTCCTTCGCCGCCGCGCGCGAGGCCCGGCTGGACCGGCTGGGCGACCTGATCGCGGAGCACGCCGACACCGACGCGCTGTGGAAGCTGATCGAGGGCGGGGTGCCGGCGGCCGGATCGCTGCCGTTCGTCCCGCCCGGGACCGCTGGGAGTGACGCATGAGCCGGGTTCGGCCGCAGGACCGGATACGACCGCAGGACCGGACACGACAGGAGTGGGGTACGGCATGAGTGACGTCCGCTATCCGTTCACCGCGGTCGTCGGCATGGCCGACCTGCGGCTCGGACTGCTGCTGAACGCGGTCTCCCCGGCCGTGGGCGGCGTGCTGGTGCGCGGCGAGAAGGGCACCGCGAAGTCGACCATGGTGCGCGCGCTGGCCGGGCTGCTGCCGGACATCGCCGCGGTCGACGGCTGCCGCTTCGCCTGCGACCCGGCCGCGCCCGACCCGCAGTGCCCGGACGGGCCGCACGACGCCCCCGCCGGCCACGAACGGCCGTCCCAGCTGGTCGAGTTGCCGGTCGGCGTGGCCGAGGACCGGATCGTCGGCTCGCTCGACCTGGAGCGGGCGCTGGCCGAGGGCGTCAAGGCGTACGAGCCCGGACTGCTCGCCAAGGCGCACCGCGGCGTGCTCTACATCGACGAGGTGAACCTGCTCCAGGACCACGTGGTGGACCTGCTGCTGGACGCCGCCGCGATGGGCCGTTCCTACGTCGAGCGCGAGGGCGTGTCGGTGCGGCACGCGGCCCGGTTCCTGCTGGTCGGCACGATGAACCCGGAGGAGGGCGAGCTGCGGCCGCAGCTGCTCGACCGGTTCGGCCTGACCGTCGAGATCGCCGCCACCCGGGACCCGGCCGAGCGCGCCGAGGTGGTCCGGCGCCGGCTCGCGTACGACGCGGACCCGGCGTCGTTCACCGCCCGGTTCGCGCGGGACGAGCGGGCTCTTGCCGAACGCATCACCGCCGCGCGCGAGTTGCTTCCAGCGGTCGAGCTGACGGAGGTGGCGCTGCGTCAGATCACCGCCGTGTGCGCCGCGTTCGAGGTGGACGGGCTGCGCGCGGACATCGTGATGGCCCGCACGGCCGTCGCGCTGGCCGCCTGGGACGGGCGCGCCGAGGTGCGGGAGGAGGACGTCCGCAAGGCCGCCCAGCTGGCGCTGCCGCACCGGCGCCGCCGCAACCCCTTCGACGCGCCGGGACTGGACGAGGAGCAGCTGGACCGGACGCTGGAGGAGCACGCACGGCAGGACGACCCGGAGCCCGAGGGCGACGGGCCCGGCCCGGACGGCGACGGCGACGGCGGCCCGGACGGCGACGGGCCCGACGGCGGCCCCGACGGCGGCGGCCCGGACGGCGGCGGCGCACCCGAGCCGTCCGACGGCCCGCACGCGGAGGCCGCCCCGGAAGCCGCCTCGGAAGCCCCGGACGCCGGGGAGGCCACGGACGCCGGGGAGGCCGCGCGGCAGCCCGTACCGGCCCAGCACCCGGCCCCCGCGAAGGAGTCGGCGCCGGTCGCGGCGGCGGACCCGTACCGGACCCGGCTGTTCACCGTGCGGGGCACCGGCCACGGCGCCCAGGGCCGCCGCTCCCCCGCCGAGACCACCGGCGGGCACACCATCCGTGCCCGCCGCCCGCAGGGCGCGCTCGGCCGGCTGCACCTGACCGCGACCCTCCAGGCCGCCGCGCCGCACCAGGCGGCGCGCGGGCGCAGCGGGCGGGCGCTGGTGCTGCACAAGGACGACTTCCGCGAACAGGTGCGCCAGGGACGGGAGTCCAACCTGGTGCTGTTCGTGGTGGACGCCTCCGGTTCGATGGCGGCCCGGCAGCGGATGACCGCCGTCAAGGGCGCGGTGCTGTCGCTGCTGATGGACGCCTACCAGCGCCGCGACAAGATCGGCATGGTCACTTTCCGGGGCGCGGGCGCCGAGCTGGCGCTGCCGCCCACCTCCTCGGTGGAGGTCGGCGCGGCCCGGCTGGAGTCGCTGCCCACCGGCGGGCGGACCCCGCTGGCCGAGGGGCTGCTGCGGGCGCACGAGGTGCTGCGGGTCGAGCGGCTGCGCGACCCGAACCGGCGCCCGCTGCTGGTGGTGGTGACCGACGGCCGGGCCACCGGCGGGCGGGACGCGCTCGCCCGGTCGCGGCGCGCGGCGGCGCTGTTCGCGGCGCAGGGCACCGCGAGCGTGGTGCTGGACTGCGAGTCCGGACCGGTCCGCCTGGGCCTGGCCCGTACGCTGGCCGGGCTGCTCGGCGGCACCGCCGTCAGCCTGGACGAGCTGCGCGCCGAGGGCGTCGCCTCGCTCGTCCGCGAGAGCCGCTCCGAGAGCCACTCCGCAAGCCGTTCCGCGAACCGCTCCGCAACCCGTGCGACCACCACTTCGACGCGAAAGGCGGCCTGACCGACATGCCCAAGGGAGTCCCCGAGAGCGTCCCCGACGACGGCCTGACGACCCGTCAGCGCCGTACGCTGCCGATCACCGCCGTGCACACCGGCCCGGGCAAGGGCAAGTCCACGGCCGCGTTCGGCATGGCGCTGCGGGCCTGGAACCAGGGCTGGCCGGTCGGGGTGTTCCAGTTCGTGAAGTCCGCCAAGTGGAAGGTGGGCGAGGAGAACGCGCTGCGCGTGCTCGGCGCCTCCGGCGAGGGCGGCACCGTCGACTGGCACAAGATGGGCTCCGGCTGGTCCTGGATCCAGCGCTCCGCCGAGCAGGAGATGTCCAGCGAGGAGGCGGCCAAGGAGGGCTGGGAGCAGGTCAAGCGGGACCTCGCGGCCGAGACCTACCGCTTCTACGTGCTCGACGAGTTCACCTACCCGATGCACTGGGGGTGGATCGACCCGGACGAGGTGGTGGCCGTGCTCGGGGACCGCCCGGGCAGCCAGCACGTGGTCATCACCGGGCGGTACGCGCCCGAGGCGTTGACCGGATTCGCCGACCTGGTCACCGAGATGACCAAGGTCAAGCACCCCATGGACGCCGGCCGCAAGGGCCAGCGCGGTATCGAGTGGTAGACCGTTGACCGACATCCCCCGCCTCGTCGTCGCCGCGCCCTCCTCGGGCGCCGGCAAGACCACCGTCGCCACCGGCCTGATCGCGGCGCTCGCCGCGCGCGGGCTGGCGGTGTCGCCGCACAAGGTCGGTCCCGACTACATCGACCCGGGCTACCACGCGCTCGCCGCCGGCCGACCGGGACGCAACCTGGACGCCTTCCTGTGCGGGCCGGAGCGGGTCGCGCCGCTGTTCCTGCACGGCGCGGCGGGGGCGGACGTCGCGGTGGTCGAGGGGGTCATGGGCCTGTTCGACGGGGCTTCGGGGCGCGGCGAGCTGGCCTCCACGGCGCACGTCGCCAAGCTGCTGCGGGCGCCGGTGGTGCTGGTGGTGGACGGCTCCTCGCAGTCCCGTTCGGTGGCCGCGCTGGTGCACGGCTTCGCCTCCTGGGATCCGCAGGTGCGCCTCGCCGGGGTGATCCTCAACCGGGTCGCCTCCGACCGGCACGAACAACTCCTGCGCGAGGCCCTGGAGGAGGGCTCCGGCGTACCGGTACTGGGCGCGCTGCGCCGCTCGGCGGCCGTCGCCACCCCGTCCCGCCACCTCGGGCTGATCCCCGCGGTGGAGCGCTCGGCGGAGGCCCTCAAGGCGGTCGCCGACATGGGCGAACTGGTGGCCTCCTCGGTCGACTTGGACGCCCTGCTCGAACTGGCCCGGACGGCACCGGAGTTGGACGCCGAGCCGTGGGACCCTTCGGCCGAGGTCGCGCCGGTGGCCGGACGGCCGCGGATCGCGCTGGCGGGCGGCGCCGCGTTCTCCTTCTCGTACGCCGAGAACGCCGAACTGCTCGGCGCGGCGGGGGCCGAGGTGGTCCCGTTCGACCCGCTGCACGCCTCGGCGCTGCCCGAGGGGACGGCGGGCCTGGTGATCGGCGGCGGCTTCCCGGAACTGTACGTGCGGCAGCTGAGCGGCAACGCCCCGCTGCGCGCGGCCATCGCCTCGTTCGCGGCCGCGGGCGGGCCGATCGCCGCCGAGTGCGCCGGACTGCTCTACCTGGGACGGGAGTTGGACGGGCTGCCGATGTGCGGCGTACTGCCCGCCGACGCCCGGATGACCGAGCGGCTCACCCTCGGCTACCGGGAGGCGGTCGCCCTGCACGACTCGCCGCTGGCCCGGGCCGGGACGAGGCTGCGCGGCCACGAGTTCCACCGCACGGTCTGCGACCCGGGCGCGGGCGAACTGCCCGCCTGGGGCTGGCGCCTGCCGACCGGCCCGCGCACGGAGGGCTTCGCGGACGGCAATGTGCACGCCTCCTACCTGCACCTGCACTGGGCCGGCGCGCCGACGCTGGCGTCCTCCTTCGCGGCCGCCGCCGCCTCGTTCGCGGCGGGGCCGGGGGCGGGGACGGGGACGGCGCCCGGGACGGGGCCCGAGGCAGGGCCCGGGCCAGGGGCGGCGTAGTTCACGGCTGCGGGCCCCGCCGCCCCGCCGGGATGCGGCGCGGAATTCGCCGCGGAATTCGCCGCGACGGCGCGGGGCCCGCGGTTCTAGGCTGCGCGCATGCATGTGATCGTTCTCAACGGCGGGTCCAGCTCCGGCAAGTCGAGCATCGCCCGACACCTCCAGGAACTGCTGCCGGAGCCGTGGCTACACCTCGGTGCGGACACCATGGTCGACGCGCTGCCGCCCGCGCTGCGTGAAGGCGGCGAGGGCATCGGCGGCGTGACGGGCGGCGACGGCACGGTCGAGGTCGGTCCCGTGTTCGCCGCGCTGGACACCGCCTGGACGGTCGGTGTGGCGGCGATGGCCCGGGCCGGGGCCCGGATCGTGGTGGACGAGGTGTTCCTCGGCACCACGGCCTCGCAGGCCCGGTGGCGGGCGGCGCTGGAGGGCCTGGACGTGCTCTGGGTCGGCGTGCGCTGCGATCCGGCGGTGGCGGCGGCCCGGGAGGCCGCGCGCGGCGACCGGGTGCCCGGGATGGCCGCCGCGCAGGCGGAGGCGGTGCACCGGGGGGTCGCCTACGACCTGGTGGTGGACACCTCGCGGGCCTCCGCGGCGGACTGCGCCCGGGTGGTGGCCGCCCGGGTGGTGGCCGCGCGGGTGGCCTCCGACGGCCCGTCGGACCCGGGCGGGGACCCGGGCGGGGACCCGGGCGGGGACCCGGGCGCGGGCGCGGCGACCGCCTCGTAGTCCCGCGGGTCGCTCCGAACCTCCCGACAGCTCCCGGCCCCCGGCCCCGACCCTCGGCCGCCCCCGGCTACTCCCAGTCGAGCAGCGCGGCGAGGTAGCACGCCACCTCGTCGCGCAGTTCCTCCGGCGACGGGATGTGCCAGTGCCCGCTGCCCGCCGTCGCGTTGAACAGCACCCCGTCGCACCAGCGGATCAGGCGGCGGGCGTCCGCCGTCGGGTCGACCGAACCGCACTGGGCGAGCAGCGCGGCCCCGATGCCGGCGAAGCGTGCGCCCAACCGGTCGTAGACGGCGCGCAGTTCGGGCCGCCGGGTGGCCTCCAGGGCGAGCTCCATGCGAGCCAGGGTGAGCCGTCGCCCGCTGGTGAGCGCCCGGTACAGCAGGTCGGCGCCGACCTCGACGAGCAGTTCCCGCGCGGCGGCGGAAGTGAGCGCGGCGGCGGGGGAATCCTCCATGAGGACCGGGTAGTCCTCGGTCTCCCGCTCGACGATCCGGGTGAGCGCGAGTTCGAGCAGCGCGGCCCTGGTACGGGCGAGGTTCGAGGTCGAGCCGGCGGGCAGGCCGGCCTCCTCGTCCACGGCGCGGTGGGTCAGCCCGCGCAGGCCGCGCTCGGCGATCAGGACGATGGCGGCGTCGGCGACCAGGGTCGGACGCGGGGGTGTCAGGCGCGGGGGCGTCATGGGTCCGATCATGGCCTTTCTCCTCAGGCGATCCCAATCCACTACAGAAGTAGTGCCACGAAGACTACATCCGTAGTACGGTGCCCACAGGCAGCCACTACGGCTGCAGTCAGAGGAGAGGAGCCCTCCCATGGGCCGACAGCGCGACAACGGGCAGGACGGGGAACAGCGCGAGGAACAGTGCGGGGAACAGGCCGGGGAACCGGGCGGGAAGCGGCACGGGAACCCGGACCGACCGCGGGCGATCGTCATCGGCGGCGGGATCGGCGGGCTCACCGCCGCCCTCGCACTCCACAGCCAGGGCATCCCGGTGCGCGTCCACGAGCGCGCCGACTCCCTCGAACCCGTCGGCGCCGGACTCGCCCTCGCCCCCAACGCCCTGCGCTCCCTCGACCGGCTCGGCGTCGGCGAACGGCTGCGCGCCCTCGCCACCCCGCACCCCGCCGTCGGCCTGCGCCACCCCTCCGGCCGCTGGCTGGCCCGCACCAGCACCCCGGTGTTCGAGGCCTACTTCGGCGACACGATCGCCGCCGTCGCCCGCGCCGACGTCATCGACACCCTGCTGGACGCCCTCCCGGAGGGCACCGTCCGCACCGGTTCCCCCGCCACCCTGGTCGCCCCCGGCGGCGCCGCCGAGCCCGCCGTCGTGCGCACCGCCGACGGGGAGGAGGAGGCCGCCCTGGTCGTCGCCGCCGACGGCATCCGCTCCGCGACCCGCGCCCTGCTCTTCCCGCGGCACCCCGGCCCCCGCTACAGCGGCTTCACCACCTGGCGCACCGTCGTCACCCCCGGCCGCCTCCCGGCCGCCGCGGGCGAGGTGTGGGGCCGCGGAGAGCTCGCCGGGATCGTCCCGCTCGCGGACGGCCGGGTCTACGTCTACGGCGCCGCCCTCGCCCCGGCCGGCGAACGGGCCGCCGACGGGGACGAGCGGGCCGAACTCCTGCGCCGGTACGGCGACTGGTGCGCCCCCGTACCGCAGCTGTTCGCCCTGGCCGAGCCCGAGCGCGTGCTGCGCCACGACGTCTGGGACCTCGCCGACCCGCTGCCCGCCCACCACCTCGGCCGGGTCGCCCTCCTCGGCGACGCCGCCCACGCGATGTGCCCCTTCCAGGGCCAGGGCGCCTGCCAGGCCATCGAGGACGCCGTCGTCCTCGCCTCCCCGCTCACCCCCGGCACCGACCCGGCCACCACCCTGCCCGGCTACACCGCGGCCCGCCTCCCCCGCACCACCGCCGTCGTCGCCGGCTCCCGCCGCATCGGCGACCTCGTCGCCCTCCGCTCCCCCGCCGCCACCCTGCTCCGCACCACCGCCCTCACCCTGGCCGGCCTCCTCCCCGCCCGCGTCCTGCTGAGCCGCTCGGCCCCGACCTACAACTGGCAGCCCCCGGCCCTGGGCGGGGTGGGGTGAGGTGAGGTGAGGCCACGCCGGCACGGTGGGCTACGCGTCGGTGTCCTTCGGGTGCCGGGGCGAGGCGTGGACGAAGTGGACGGTTCGGACCGCCTCGTCCACCACGTACCGCACCCGACCGCCGGCGGTCACCTCGTACTCCCACTGCGGCAGCTCGACGCCACCGAAGACCCTGGCGGCCAGACGCCCCCGGCGCCGGTGCTGCCGGTCAGGGCGCAGCGCCGAGAGCGGATCCGCCCGCAGCGACTCGAAGCAGCGGCGGGCACTCCTGGGCGCTTCCGCACACAGGTCGCTCCAGCCCTTGGCGGCCTCGCCGGTGCCGAACCGAAGCCGCCGTTCGCCACCGACGGGTGGCGGCGGGACGTCGTCGCCGCGCTTGGGGCTCACGGCTCGACCACCTCGCCGTGGTCGTCGCCGGGGAGGGGCCTGGTGAGCTCGGCGGCCAGCTCCGGATCGGCGAGGACTCTGGCGGTGGCGCGCCATTCGGCGATCACGCGGTGCAGACCGGCGTGCACGTCCAACTCGGTGACGTCACGCGTCGCGTCGACGAGGTCCACGACGAACTCACGGACCTCCCCGGCCGACAGGTGTCTGGTCCAGGGGAAGACCGCGGGAAGCGCCAGCAGTACGGCCCGCGCGCCCTCGTCGCTGCCGATCAACGCGGTGAACAGGCGCGCGGTGACGTCCGCCGTCTCCTCGCGCTGACGGTCGTGGCGCTCGGTGCGGTGGACGACGAGCGGTACGCGCTGGTCGCGCGCCGCCGAACGCGCCGTCAAGCCCCCACGGCGAGCGCCCGGATCAGGGTCACCCCCGTCGGGGGCGCCCGCCGAAGGCGCCGTTGAACGGGTCCGCCCGGTGGCAGGCGACACAGCGCAGCCGGGTGTAGATCGCCACCGCACCCATGAACACGTCCTCGCGCCCGTCGGCCGGGGAACCGGAGGCGGCCGGCTCCCCGCAGTCCAGGCAGGGGCGGTCGGGGCGGGCGGCGACGGAGCAGTCGCGGCAGATCAGGTGGGTCGGGTCCTCCGCGTGGACGACGACGGGCTGCGGCCCGCCGTACAGCAGGTGGTCGCACCACGTGCAGGACTCGTCCGCCTGCGACGCCAGCATCCGTTCCCGGGTCTCCCGCTGCCACTTGGCGGCCTTCCGCACCGGCACCTTCACCGGCGGCCCCCAGCCGGCGGCGGCCAGCCACTGGGCGCCTTCCACCCCGGCGGCCCGCAGCTGGTCGTCGACGGCGATGTCCCTGGGGGTCTTCTCTTTCATCGCGGGCTTCTCCTCCTGCTGGGCGTCCGGGGTGTCCGGGGCTTCCAGGGCTTTCACAGGAGACAACGCGTCCGGTGCGCCGCTGGACACGCGGCGCACCGCACCACGCTCCACACCGCGCCCCGCCGGGCCGCCGGTCCGGAGAGGCGGCTCAGAGGAGCGGCTCCGTGTCCCCGTGCGCGATGAGGAGCTTGCGGAGCAGGGTGTCGAGCCGGGTGCGCTCGTCCGCGTCGAGGGCCGAGAGGATGCGGTCCTCGTTGCGGACGTGTCCGGCCATGGCGCCGTCGATCAGCTCCCGGCCGGCCGGGGTGAGGCGGACCAGGACGGCGCGGCGGTCGGTCGGGCAGGGGTTGCGCTCGACCAGGCCCTTGGCGGACAGCCGGTCGACCCGGTTGGTGATGGCGCCGGAGGTGACCATCGCGGACTTGAGCAGCGCGCGGGCGTTGAGCTCGTACGGCTCGCCGGAGCGGCGCAGGGTGGCCAGGACGTCGAACTCGGAGGAGTCCAGGCCGCAGGCGGTGAAGTACTCGCGCAGGGCGTTGTCGACCCGGACGTTGAGCCGCCGCAGCCGGCCGATCAGGGCCATGGACTCGGAGTCCAGGTCGGGGCGGGCCCGGGCCCACTGCTCGACGATGTCGTCCACGGTGTCGCGCTGCCGCATGTCCGCCGCCTTCCGGAGCCGTCCGGCCGAAGCCGCCCATCCATCGCCAATATCTTAACATTCACATACTTGACGTTCGCCGATCTCGGGCGTAAAAAATATCTCAACGTTCATATAATCAACGCTCAGGGGGACGTCATGGCCGTCATCGACCGCAGCCGCGCCGGGATCGCCGCCACCGCCGCACTCGCCCCGGCCGCGTGGGGCACCACCTACCTCGTCACCACCCAACTGCTGCCCGACGGCCGCCCACTGCTGCTCGCCGTGCTCCGCGCACTCCCGGCCGGGCTGCTCCTGCTGCTGATCGGCCGTCGACTTCCCAAGGGGCGCTGGTGGGGGCGCGCGGCCGTCCTCGGGATGCTCAACATCGGGCTGTTCTTCCCGCTGATGTTCGTCGGCGCGTACCGCCTGCCCGGCGGCGTCGCGGCAACCATCGGGGCGATCCAGCCACTGCTCGTCGCCGGGTTCTCGATCGGCGTGCTCCGCGTGCGACCCGGACGGCGGGCGGTGGTCGCCGGACTGGTCGGGGTCGGCGGGGTCGCCCTGCTGGTGCTCAACAGCGGCGCGCGACTGGACGGCGTCGGGATCGCCGCGATGATCGCCGGAATCTCCCTCATGGCCATGGGCACCGTCCTCACCCGCCGGTGGGGCCGCCCCGAGGGCGCCACCCTGCTCGACCTCACCGCCTGGCAGCTACTGGCCGGCTCGGTCTTCCTGGTCCCGCTCGCCGCCGTGGTCGAAGGCGCACCGCCCGCCCTGAGCGCCGCCAACCTGGCCGGCTTCGCCTACCTCGGCCTGTTCGGCACCGCGCTCGCGTACTCCCTCTGGTTCCGCGGCATCGAGCGCCTCGGCGCCGGCCCGGCCTCGTTCCTCGGCCTGATCAACCCGGTCGTCGCCACCCTCGGCGGCCTCGTCGTCCTCGGCCAGACCCTCACCCCCTGGCAGGTCCTCGGCCTCCTCCTCGCCCTCGCCGCCATGCTCGCCGGCCAGACCCCCACCCGCCGCACCCCGACCCCGGCCCCCGCCGCCACCCCGACCCCTCAACCCGAACCGTCCCCCGCCCACTGACGGAACCGCGATCGAACGCCCGCGGGTGCCCACCCACAGGCGTTCGGCTGTCCTCGGCAGCTCCGCCCCCGGTCTCCGGCCATGGGCGTACGGCGCTCCCACCCGGGTAGGGAGCCCGTTGGCGTGACTCAGCCGGCGAGGAAGGGAAGGGGATTGCACCAATGGCCGATTCCGACGGACTGCGCTCCGCGATCGCCGCACAGATCGAGGGGTTCGCGGCGGCCGGCGGCGCGGGTGTGCGCAGCGTCCTGGTCAGGACGCTCGACGGCCCCCGGCTCACCGTCGCCCACCGGGCCGATCTCGTACTGCCCGCGGCGAGCCTTGCCAAGATGATCCTCGGGGTCGCGCTCTTCGAGTCGGCCGAGCACGGCGGACTCGACCTCGACGAGCGCGTCCGGATCGGGGCCCTTCCGGGCACCATGTACCCGAGCGTGCTCCAGGCACTCGATCCCGACTCGACCGTCACTGTACGCGAGTTGTGCGGATTCGCCCTGGTGACCAGCGACAACCCCGCAGCCGAACACGTGCGTGCCGTCCTGGGCCAGGAACGGATCGATGCCACGATCAAGGCCGTGGGGCTGCACAACACGGCCTTCCCGGCCGGGTTCTCCGAGCGGGAGCTCGGTCCACTCGGCCGCGCCAACACCACCACCGCCGAGGACATGCTGCGACTGGTCGAGCACATCGACCGCACGCCGCACCTGGAGCCGGTCCGCCGCTACCTGGTCAACTACCTGCGCAACGACAGGATTCCGTCACGGCTGGACGACGACGTTCCGGTCCGGCACAAGACCGGCAGCCTGCGCGGCATCGTGAACGACGCGGGCGTCGTCCTGCATCCCGCCCGACGCATCGCGATGGTCTTCCTGACCGAGGGGCAGGCTGACAACTTCCGCACGGCACAGGAGATCGGGGAGGTCTCCGAGCGGATCGTCCGGATCATCACAGAGGGGGCGGCGCGCTGACGCGGCCCACGGGGGAGGCGCGTGACCGTGTCTCGTGAACGACAACTGCGCAAGATCCTCGCGCTGGTCAACACCCTCGCGCTGACCGTGGGGCTGGTGTGCGTCGTCACCGCAGCGCTGCTGACCCACCAACAGGTGCTCGCCACCGTCCTCAGCCTCATCGGCGGCGCCTTCGTGTCGGCGGCGGCCGTCACCCTCGCGATCGGCTCCCTCACCGTGCGGGAGACCACGGAACAGGTGGACAGTGCCGTGCTCCGTGGCATGCAGGACGTCCTCGGCCCGGTGCGCGACCCGCTGTTCGCCGGCGCGCTGTCCGCCTACCGGTACGACTGCCTGCTGTCCCCCGCACCGGACGGCGACGCCCACCCCGACTACCTCTACCAGAGCTTCCGGATCTCCTACCGGATCGAATCCCTGCCCGAGACGGTGACGATCGCCTGCCTCGCCTCCAATGACGATGCCGGCCTGGACGGGTTCACCGGGCCCGAGTGCCTGCTGCGGTGGATGATCGACGACAACCTGGACCCGGACGACCCGAAGATCTTCACCGTCGGCGCGGTCCGGGTGGACAACCGGGAACTGGAACGCGCGCCGGCGACGCACGAGACCATCGCCGGCGGGCGCGCCAGGATCGAACACTTCTCGGTCCCGCGCGAGGTCCAGGCCACTGCGGGCCACCTGGTGGAGCTGAGTGTCACGGCGCGCAAGTTCGCGGGCAACGACCGGCGGATCCGGGTCCAGGCCCAGGTCTTCCGCCATGTCACGGACGCCGAGTACCGGCTCACCGTCGATCCGGCGCTCCGGCCGACCCGTCTGAGCGTGAACGCCTCGGAGATCAGTGCGCTCGGGGCCGCCCACGGCGCGAGCGTCCGGGCCACCTTCCCCGAGCCGTTCAACAACACGGCCGGGCTGATCCAGCTCCCGTTCCCCCTCCAGCCCGGCAGCGTGATGGCGTTCACCATCGACCGGGATGTGGCCTGACGCTGCGGCCTGACGCGTTCGCCCGCGGTTCAGCCGGTGGCGCGGATGTAGATGTCGGCGGCGCCGGCGAGGCCGCCGGGGATGGCGGCGACGTAGATGCGGCGGGCAGTGGGGGCGTGGGTGGCGGGGGTCGCCGTGGGGGTGGGGGTCCAGGCCGGGGTGGGGGTGGGGTCGTCGGGGGTGGGGGCCTCCGGGGCCGGGGGCAGGACGGCGGGGTCCGAGGGGGCCGAGACGCCCGTGGCGTCGGAGTCGGAGAAGTCGGAGGAGTCGGAGGGATCGGCGGTGAGTCCGCCGGGGGCCGGGGCGGGGCCGGTGGGGTCGGGGTCCGGTGCGGGGTCGGCGGGTGGGGTGGGAGTGGTGGAGGGGGTCGCGGAGGGGGCGGGTGCGGGTGGCAGCGGGGAATCGGGGAGTTCCGGGGCCTCGGCCGGCTCGTCGCCGCCGAGGGCGGCGAGCAGGTCGGCCGGGAGGGGGGCGACGGGGCCGGGCGCGGGGAGGTCGTAGGCGCTG
This sequence comes from Kitasatospora sp. NPDC056651, assembly GCF_042792155.1. Taxonomy (NCBI): domain Bacteria; kingdom Bacillati; phylum Actinomycetota; class Actinomycetes; order Kitasatosporales; family Streptomycetaceae; genus Kitasatospora; species Kitasatospora sp. NPDC056651. The sequence goes on from NZ_JBHTWX010000004.1 coordinate 93,879, forward strand.
AGGAAGTCGCCGAGGCCCGGGGCCCTGCCGCCGCCGAGGCGGTAGTGGAGGTAGGCGACCGGGGCACCGTCGGAGGTGTGGGTGTAGACGGCGCCGACCGGGTAGAAGCGGCCCGCGCCGGGGTGCTGGGAGGGGTGGAGCCCGGCCAGGCGTTCGGCCCGGTCGCGGTCGGTCTCGCGGCTGGCGCGGCCGACGGTGAGCGCGTTGACGCCGCGCACCACGAGGGCGGCGCCGACGGACACGCAGAGCACCAGCCCGACGGCGACGGTGCGCCGCAGGACCGGGCGGCCGTGCAGGGCGGGCCAGGAGTCGGTCACCATGCGCTCGGGTGGGATGCCGTCCACGGTCGTCTGTTCCCCGTTCGATCAGAACGCTCGATCAGGACGTCTGATCAGGGCATTCGTTCAGGACGCCCGATCATGACGCCCTACTCTGCTCGACGTGGGACCGTAGCCGAGAGTTCCTCAGCCGAGGTAGGCGGGGGCCACCGCGGCCTTGGTGACGGACCGCGCGCTGCCCGAACCGTCCGCCGGGACGGTCCACAGATCAGCACCGTAGTCGCCCGGCAGGGCGTAGACCAGGGTGCCGTCGCCGGACCAGAGCGCCTGGTCGTCGATGTTGCGCTGCTCGGCGGTGGCGGTCTCGGCCATGGTGGCGAGGTCGAGCACGTACAGCCGCCACGGGGCGTCGGCGGGCAGGCCGGGGACCCGCTTCTTGTACGCGACGCGGGTGCCGTCCGGGGAGAGCGAGGGGCACTCGACGTTGTCGTGCAGGGCGGTGAGGGTGCGGGCGGCGAGGTCGCCGCGGACCAGGTGGGTCCGCCCGGCGCTGGCGAGGGTGGCGTAGAAGGTGGTGTCGTCGGCGAAGGTGACGCCCCAGATGTTGATGTCGTGCGCCTGGTACGGGCGGCCGTCCAGGACGACCGCGAAGTCCTCCAGGTTCTCCCGCAGGTTCCAGTCCCGGACGTCCACGATCGAGGTGCGGGTGGAGAAGTCGCTGCCCGCGTACGAGTCACCGCTGACGAAGACCGTCCAGGCGGCGAGGTGCCCGGACGGCGAGACCCGGGAACGGGTGGGGATGCCGGCGGCCGGGAACGAGCGCAGTTCGCGCAGGTGCTCGTCCAGCACCACGGCGCGGTAGGTGTCCTCCAGCGCGCCGCGCTGGGCCTGGAGGCAGATCCCGGTGCCGGCGGCGGCGTGGAAGCGCAGGCACTGGACGCCGGAGGCGGTGCGCGGGCCGTCGGGGCGGTCGGCGGGGACGGTGGTGATCTCGTCCCGGTGCGGGCCCCAGGCCATGTTGCGGAACAACAGCTGTCGTGCGCCGCTCTGCACCTGTAGTGACACCGGACCGGACGCGACGGACGGCCCCCCTGGCTGGACCCGGTCCCGGCGGGCGGTGCGGTCGGCGGCGTGCAGGACGGCTCCGGTGCCGACCGCGCCGAGCAGCACGACGGCAGCCAGCAGGATGAGCATCCTGGTCCGGCTCCGCAGGTTCATCGGGTCTCCTCCGGGGTCTTCTCGGCGGGGCCGGCGGGCGCGGCGGGCGCGGCAGGGGCGACGGGCGCCACCGGCGGGACGGGGACGACGGGCGCGGCAGAGGCAGAGACAGAGGCCGAGGCCGCGGACGGGCGCAGCACCGCCGCCGCGCCGAGCACGCACAGCGCCAGCGCCGCCGCCGACCAGCCCAGCGCCGCCGGGCCGCCGACCACGCCCCACAGCGCGCCGAACAGCAGCGAGCAGGCGAACCGGGCCAGCGCCTGCCCGGTGCCCACCAGGGCGAGCCCGGCGCCGCGCTGCTCGGCGGGTACGGCGTCGGCGGCCGCGGCGGCGAGCACGCCGTCGGTGGCCGCGTAGAAGGTGCCGTGCAGCACCAGCACGCAGAGCACCGCCGGCACCCCGCGCAACGGCGAGAGCAGCAGCCCGTACGCGAGCAGCAGCACCCCGTGCCCGGCGAGGAAGAGGCGGTGGCGGCCGATTCGGTCGGCGAGCGCGCCGAGCGGCACGGCGAGCAGCAGGAAGGCGGCGGCGGTGCCCAGCGGCAGCAGCGGGAACAGGCCGACGGGCAGGTCCAGTCGGCGCTGGACGAGCAGGTAGAGGAAGGAGTCGCTGACGGTGGTGAGGCCGAGCAGGACGGCGCAGAGCGTCAGCCGGCGCAGCCCTGGCAGCCTCAGCAGGGTGAGGCTGTGGCGCAGCGAGGGCTGCCCGGCCGCCGGGGCGTCGCCCTGCCGGCGGTTCGGCACGAACAGCAGCAGGATCAGCACGCCGAGCGCCGCGACGCACGAGCTGACCGTGAAGACCGCGTCGTAGCCGTGCCGCTCGCCGCCGTCCGCGAGCAGCGGGCCGCCGGCCAGCCGCAGCACCAGGAACGCGGTGAGCGGGCCGAGCAGGGCGCCGGCCGTGTCCATCGCCCGGTGCACGCCGAACGCCCGGCCGCGGTGGGCGGGTTCGGTGGCGAGCGAGATCATCGCGTCCCGGGGCGCGGTGCGCAGGCCCTTGCCGGTGCGGTCGACGGCGATCACGGCGCCGATCAGCGGCACGGTGTGGACGAGCAGCAGGAGCGGCCGGCAGAGCGCCGACAGCCCGTACCCGACGGCCGCGACGGCCTTGTGGCGGGCGGCGCCGTCGCGGCCCCGGCGGTCGGAGAGGTGGCCGCCGACCAGCCGGACCAGGGCGCTGAAGCCGTTCTGGATGCCGTCGAGCAGGCCGAAGCCGAGCGGTGAGAGGCCGAGCCCGGTGAGCAGGTAGAGGGGCAGGACGGCGGTGACCATCTCGGAGGAGATGTCGGTGACCAGGCTGACGGCGCCGAGGGCGATGACCGCTCCGGGCACGGCGCCGCGCCGCGCGCCACCGGTCGTGGGCGCGGCGGGGGCCTGCGGGCCGGCGGCTAGGGCCTCCGGGCCGGCGGCGGGGTCGGCCGGGGCCTTCGAGCTGCGGGAGTCCGCGACGTACACGGCCGTCAGTTCCCCGTGCCGAGGATGCCGGCGGCGGGAGTGACCGGAGCGGGAGCGGCCGGAGCGGCGGGGGCAGGAGCGGCGGCGCCGCTGCCGGGGGTGCGCGGTCGTACGAAGGCCATCAGGTCCTCCGGATGTCGGGGCTTCCGGGCGGGAGCGCCGAGAACAGTAGGAGCGCCGCGGTGTCGTGTACCGCACAACACAGGTGAAGAACAGGCGAACAGCTGCCGCGCGACCGGGACCGACGGCGCCGGGAGCCGCGTCGGACGTCACACCCACCGCGATTGACCCGTCGCGCCCGGGCGTGGTGGGATCGCCGGGGTTCGGGACGAAAGGGTGCGTACGTGAGCGGACTGGTCGCCGTCGCCCCGCGCGACCTGGTGGTCGGGATCGGCGCGAGCGGCCGCGCCGAACGGACCGAGGTGCTGCGGCTGCTGTCCGACACCCTCCGGGAGGCCGGCCTGGACCGCTCCGCGGTGGCCCGGCTGGCCACCGTGGCGGGCAAGGCGGACCACCCGGCGGTGCGCTGGGCGGCCGCCCACCTCCCCGGGGTGCCGGTGGACGAGCACCCGGCCGCGACCCTGGCGGGCGTGCCGGTGCCGAACCCCTCCGCCCTGGTCGGCACGGCCGTCGGCACCGCGAGCGTGGCCGAGGCGGCGGCGCTGGCGAGCGCGCCGGGCGGCCGGCTCGTGGTCACCAAGCGGAGGTCGGCGGCGGCGACGGTCGCGATCGCCCGGGTGGCGGCGCCCGGCCCGGACGAGTCGCGCCGCGTGCACCACCGGCCCGACCGCCCCCGGCCTTGACCGACCCGGCCCGGCCCGGCCCGACCGAACCCCGCAAGGAGATCCCACGTGACCGCCCCCGAACCCGACCTGCGCCACCACGGCGACGCCGAGGTGCGCGCCGACGGGCTCGGCCTGGTCGACCTCGCCGTCAACGTCCGCACCGGCACTCCCCCGGCCTGGCTGCGCGACCACCTCGCGGCCACCCTCGGCGAGCTCGCCGCCTACCCCGACCAGAGCGCCGCGCGCGCCGCGGTGGCCGCCCGGCACGCCCGCCCGGTCGGGGAAGTGCTGCTCACCTCGGGCGCGGCGGAGGCCTTCGTCCTGCTGGCCCGTGTACTGACGCCACGTCACATCGTCGTCGTGCACCCGCAGTTCACCGAACCGGAGGCAGCACTACGGGACGCCGGACACCGGGTGCACCGGGTGCTGCTCTCTCCCGAGGACGGCTTCCGGCTGGGCACCGTCCCCGAGGAGGCGGATCTGGTCGTCCTCGGCAATCCGACCAACCCGACCTCCGTCCTCCACCCCGCCGAGGCCGTCGCCGCACTGGCCCGGCCGGGGCGCACCCTGGTGGTGGACGAGGCGTTCATGGACACCGTGCCGGGTGAGCGGGAGTCCCTGGCCTCCGCCCGGGACCTGCCGGGCCGGGTCGTGGTACTGCGCAGCCTCACCAAGACCTGGGGCCTGGCCGGGCTGCGGATCGGCTACGTGCTCGGGCCCGCGCCGCTGATCGCCGAACTCGGCGCGGCCCAGCCGCTCTGGCCGGTGTCCACCCCGGCGCTGGCCGCCGCCGAGGTGTGCAGCGGCCCGGCGGCACTCGCCGAGGCGGAGCGGGCGGCGGCCGAACTCGCCCTCTGGCGCGAGCACTTGGTGAAGGGACTGGCCGCCTTCCGGTCGGTGCGACTGTACGGCGAACCGGAGGCCTCCTTCGTGCTGGTGCGGCTGCCGGACGCGGTGGCCGTCCGGCAGCGGCTGCGCGCGCTCGGCTTCGCCGTCCGGCGCGGGGACACCTTCCCGGGTCTGGGCGAGGAGTGGCTGCGGATCGCCGTCCGGGACGAGGCGACCACCGACCGCTTCCTCGACGCCCTGGAGACCGCGCTCGGTCCGGTCTAGCGCCGGGCCCCCGGCCCGGGTGACGCCGAGCCCCGGCCGGTGACGCCGAGCCCCGGCCCGACGCGAGCCCGGGCGGCACCGAGGCCCGGTTGACGCCGGGCCGAGCCCCGGCTCGGGGCCGCGTTCAGTCCAGCGCGAGCCGGTCCCCGACCCGGATCGCGCCCGCCACCAGCACCTGGGCGTACACCCCGGCGCAGGGCAGTGCCGGCATGCCCGCCAGCGGCACCACCCGGTTCCGCTCGGCCGGGATCCGCAGTGCCTCGGCACGGCGGGGCAGCGGCCCGTGCCGCAGGGTGGGGACCGCGCAGCGCGGGGTGGGCGCGAGGATCCGCAGGCGCAGCGTCGGCCCGATCGCCAACTCCCGTCCCACCCAGGCATTCTCGACGAATCCCTCGCCCCGGGTGCGGATCACCAGGTTGGGCCGGTAGCGCTCGGCCTCGCTGCCGGTGGCGCGCAGCGTCGAGGTGGTGATCAGGTGCAGCGGAGCGAAGTCGAAGAAGCCGCCGTCCGGTGCGGCGCGTCCCAACTCGCTGACCGTGAAGCCGGTTTCGGCCGTGATGCCGCGGGCCAGCACCTCCTCCGGCACGGCCCGCTCGACGGTCGCGCCGGGCGGGCGTTCGGTGATCAGCGTGACCGCGCGGCCGAGCGCCTCGGACAGTTCCCGTTCGTCCGTGCCGCTGCCGTCCGGGCCGGTGATCGCCGTGCCGCCGTCCGTCGTGGTGGTGGCCGTGTACCCGAGCAGGGCGGCCCAGAGCCGGGGGTGCTTGGCGCTGGCCACCCGGCCGGTGGCGAGGTCGAGCAACGCCTGTGCGCGGTCTCCGGCCAGCCCTCGGCCGGTCACCTCGGTCCGGTCCAGCTCCTCGCCGAGCAGTCCTTTCACCGGGTAGCGCCACAGCCGCTCGACCGTGCCGGCCACCGGCCCCTCCCCCGCCGCGGTCCCGCCGTTCACTCGTCCTCCGCCCATTCCCGCAGCGCCTCGAAGTGCAGGTCCCGCAGTCCGGTCCGGGGGTCGACCCAGAGCGCCAGGGCCGGTCCCGGGTGGTTCGCCCCGATCCATTCGAGGTCCTGCGGGCCGAGTTCGTCGTCCACCCAGACGAACGGGCGCCCGGCCGCCCAGGCGACCACGTCCCTGGTCTTCCAGTGCAGCCCGTCCGGGTTCTCGCCGAACAGGTCGGACCAGCGGATGTAGGGGAGTTCGGGCAGGCCGATGTGCGGGCCGATGTGGGTGTTCGCCTCGCCCATCCACCCGGTGGCCCACACCAGTTCGTACGGAAGCGCCAGCAACTCCTCGCCGTGCGAGGGGTTGAGCCAGACCCGCAGCGGCTTGACCCGGGCGGCGGGGGGTTTGGCATGTCTGGCGCGCATCGTCTGCCGCGCCTGGACGGCGGCCAGGTGCTCCTGCTTCGCCACCCACCAGGCGGGGCGCAACCGGTGGGTGTCGTAGCCCTCGGGCCTCCGCTTCGGCGCGGCGTAGGGATTGAGCGGTCCGTCCACGTCGAGCAGGAGCAGGGGCTGCTGGGTCATGCCATGAATTCTCGGCCGGGCGCGGAGGGTTGGCCAGCGATTTGCGGGTCACGATCGGGTTCCCGCGGCGGGGCTCACGCCCCGGCCCGTCACGGCCGCCGCCACAGGTGGCGGGCGGCCAGCAGCGGGAGCACGCCCTCGCCGAACCAGTACGCCTCCTCCAGGTGCGGCATCCCGCTCAGCACGAACTCGTCGATGCCCAGCCCGTGGCACTCGCAGATCAGGTCGGCGACCTCCCGGTGGCTGCCCACCAGTGCCGTCCCGGCGCCGCCGCGCACCAGCCCGATGCCGGCCCACAGGCCCGGGTACACCTCCAGCCGTTCGGCCGAGCCGCCGTGCAGCGCGAGCATCCGGCGCTGCCCCTCGGACTCGCTCTCGGCCAGCGCCCGTTGGGTCTCCCGCACCCGGCGCGGGTCCATCGCGGCGAGCAGCCGCTCGGTCTCCGCCCAGGCCTGCGCGGAGGTGTCCCGGGTGATCACGTGCAGCCGGATGCCGAAGCGGACGGTCCGGCCCCGCGCGGCGGCCAGTTCGCGGATCCAGCGGATCTTCTCCCGGACCTGGGCGGGCGGTTCGCCCCAGGTCAGGTAGACGTCCGCGTGCCGGGCCGCGATGTCGCCGGCGGCCGGGGAGGAGCCGCCGAAGTAGACCGGCGGGACCGGCTCCGGCAGCCGGTTCAGCCGTGCGCCCTCCACCCGCAGGTGGGGCCCGTGGTGGTCGACCGTCTCCCCGGCCCAGAGCCGCCGGGTGATGTCCAGGAACTCGCCGGTGCGCGCGTACCGGGCGTCCTTGTCCAGGAAGTCCCCGTAGGCGCGCTGCTCGGCGGACTCCCCGCCGGTCACCACGTTGAGCAGCAGCCGTCCGCCGGAGTGCCGTTGGTAGGTCGCGGCCATCTGCGCGGCCAGGGTCGGGCTGAGCTGCCCGGGCCGGAAGGCCACCAGGTACTTCAGCCGCTCGGTCAGCCCGCTGAGCACGGCGGTGGTCAGCCAGGCGTCCTCGCACCAGGCCCCGGTCGGGGTCAGCACGCCCTCGAAGCCCAACTGCTCGGCGCCGCGGGCGACCTGGCCGAGGTAGCCGATGCTCGGCGGCCGGTCCGAGCCGGCCGCGCCGGGCGTGGAGCCGTGGCCGCCGCCGACGATCAGCCGGCTGTCGCCGTTGGTGGGGAGGAACCAGTGGAAGGTGAGAGCCATGGCCGGACACGCTCCTGGGGCCGGTACTGCCTGCGGTCGGTGGACGGAACCCGCCGACGGCGACAGCCGGCCGCCCACACCCTGCCCAGGTCCACGTGCAGGCGGCGCACGAGGAGGGGGTGGCCCGAAGCGGTCATGGGCCGATTCTCCGTGACTCCCCGCCGGTGGACAAGACCCGCCCGGACGGCCCGTAGGCCCTCCCCCGGTCGCGGGGGAGGGCCTACGGGTGTCGTGCGGGTGCCCGGGGGCCGCGGATCAGACCTGGCCGGCCTTCTCCAGGGCCGCGCAGCAGGTGTCGATCAGCAGGCGGGTGACGACGTAGGGGTCGACGTTGGCGTTCGGGCGACGGTCCTCGATGTAGCCCTTCTTGTCCACCTCGACCTGCCACGGGATGCGCACGGAGGCGCCGCGGTCGGAGACGCCGTAGCTGTAGACGTTCCACGGGGCGGTCTCGTGCTTGCCGGTGAGGCGGGACTGGATGTCGTGGCCGTACTGGTTGACGTGCTCCAGCACCTTCTCCTGGGAGGCGCCGAGCGCCTCGCAGGCGGTGATGATGGCGTCGTAGCCCTCGCGCATCGCCTTGGTGGAGAAGTTGGTGTGGGCGCCGGCGCCGTTCCAGTCGCCGCGGACCGGCTTGGCGTCGAGGGTGGCGTCGATGCCGAACTCCTCGGCGGTGCGGTACAGCAGGTAGCGGGCGATCCACATGTCGTCCGAGACGGTCAGCGCGTCGACCGGGCCGATCTGGAACTCCCACTGGCCGGGCATGACCTCGGCGTTGATGCCGCAGATCGCCAGGCCGGCGCCGATGCAGCGGTCGAGGTGCAGCTCGACGATCTCGCGGCCGAAGACCTCCTCGGCGCCGACGCCGCAGTAGTAGCCGCCCTGCGGGGCCGGGTAGCCGCCCTCCGGGAAGCCGAGCGGGCGGGAGCCCTTGAAGAAGGTGTACTCCTGCTCGATGCCGAAGATCGACTCCTGCGCGGTGTACTTCTCGGCGACCTCGCGCAGCAGGGCGCGGGTGTTGGACACGTGCGGGGTGCCGTCCGTCTCCAGGACCTCGCAGAGCACCAGGATGTGGTCGCCGCCGCGGATCGGGTCCGGCGCGACGCGCACCGGGTTCAGCACGCGGTCCGAGGCGTGGCCCACGGCCTGGCTGGTCGAGGAACCGTCGAAGCCCCAGGTCGGGATCTTGTCGGCGTTGGGCAGGACGCGAGTCTTGGAACGGAGCTTCGCGGTCGGCTTGGTGCCGTCGATCCAGATGTACTCGGCCTTGATTGCCACGGCGTGTCCCTCGCATTGCTGTGTGGTGGGTGCCCGTGAAGAGTGGCAAGCCGCCGTTTCCCGGTTGTTCCTCTCGTGTAACGCGCATGTGAACCAACCGTCCGCATTGGCACCGTCACGGAGCGGGAGTGCCAGGGGTGGCACTCCCGCCCTTTCGGACACCGTCAGTGACGACGGCCGGTTCGGTCAGTGACGGCTCCCGGCCGGGTCGGGACGTCGGGCGGCCCGGTCGGTGACGGCGGCCGGCCGGGTCAGTGGCGGCGGGCGTGCGCGGCGCGGCGGCGCCGGGTGGCCCAGAGCGCGGCCGCGCCGCCCGCGACCAGGGCGCCGGCCCCGGCGGCGAGCGGGCCGGTGGCGCTGCTGCCGCCCGTGGCCGCGAGCTTCTCCGGCTTCTCCACCGCGGCCTGCGGGACGGCGGTGCGCGAGGCGGTGGCGTCGGCGACCGGCTGGACGGAGGGCGCACCGGTGGACGCGGCGGCCGGGCCGGACGCGGCGCCCGACGCGGCCGGGCCGGACGGGGTGACGGCCGGCCCACCGGGCTTCTCGCAGCTCACCGAGGCGACGGTGACCTTCCCGGTGACCTTGGCGACGTTCAGGTTCAGCGGGTTCACCTCCACCCGCACCTCCAGGGCAGAGGCGGCGGCGGTGGTCGTGGTGACGGTCTTCTTGGAGAACTCCACCGAGACGCTGCCGATCAGCGGCACGTCCACCTTGGTCGGACCGTACAGGCCGACGGTGACCGGCTTGCCGAGCACGCTGAGCCTGACCGGCGCGACCACGTCCGCGCTCGGCTGCCCGTCCACCGGGCAGGTCGCCTCGGCGCTCATCGCCTCCAGCCCGAGCAGCGCGGTGGCGGGCAGGCCGGGGGCGTGCACGTCCGCGTTGACCAGCTTGACGGAGGCGGTGGCGCCCTTGGCGTCGACGCGGGTCACGGACTTGCCGACGTCCGCCTTGACCAGTTCGACCGGGCCGGTCTGGTCGACGCCGGCGACCGTGGCGGTCAGCACGGAGCCGTCGCGCTGCGCCGGCGACTCCACCTTGTTCAGCGCGATGTTCACCGGGACGTCCACCGCCTTGTTCAACAGGCTGACGTCCAGGTCGAGTTCGGCGGTGACGGCGCGCGCCTTGCCGGGCGCCGGGGCGGGTTCGGCCGCCTGGACGGGCGCGGCGGTGAGCAGCGTGCTCGCCACCACGGCGGTGGCAGCGGCTAGGGAAACGATTCGTCGGGAAGACATGGCGGTACCCCCACACAGATGAAACGATGAGCCGCCAGTCTTCTCGAACAATCCGTCACATGAGCAACACGGAACGTCATTTCACTCGTTGGGGTGAGATTGGCGTTCCACACTGACTCGACTCTGCTACGGCGGGGGTGCCGCGAGGGGGTGCACGGCCGCCGCACGCCGGACAGGAGCGCTACGGCAGCCGCCAGTCCACCGGCTGCGCCCCCTGCCGCACCAGCAGCTCGTTGGCCCGGCTGAACGGCCGCGAGCCGAAGAAGCCGCTGTTCGCCGAGTACGGGCTCGGGTGCGCCGACTCGATCGCCGGGACGTCCCCCAGCAGCGGCCGCAGGTTGCGGGCGTCGCGCCCCCACAGGATCGCCACCAGCGGTCCGCCGCGCGCCACCAGCGCCCGGATCGCCTGCTCGGTGACCTCCTCCCAGCCCTTGCCCCGGTGCGCGGCCGGCTTGCGGGGCGCGGTGGTCAGCGCCCGGTTGAGCAGCAGCACGCCCTGCCGCGTCCACGGGGTGAGGTCCCCGTTGGACGGCTGCGGCAGGCCGAGGTCGTTGCCGTACTCCTGGTAGATGTTGATCAGGCTGGCCGGGATCGGGCGGACGTCCGGCGCCACCGAGAAGCTCAGTCCGACCGCGTGGCCGGGCGTCGGGTACGGGTCCTGCCCGACGATCAGCACCCGGACGTCGGCGAGGGGCTGCTGGAAGGCGCGCAGCACGTTCGGCCCGGAGGGCAGGTAGGTACGCCCGGCGGCCAGTTCGGTGCGCAGGAAGTCGCCCATCGCGGCGACCCGTCCGGCGACGGGTTCCAGGGCGGCGGCCCAGCCGGGCTCGACGATCTCATTCAGTGGACGCGGTGCCATGGTCGCCACCCTATCGGCCTACACCGACAGGGCGTTCAGCAGATGATCATGCGCTCGAAGGGCGCTCGGAGCCGCCGGCCCGGCCACCCGACCGGCTACCCGACCGGGTGCCCCCGGAGCACCACCAGCAGCGGGTCCGCGAGCACCCGGACGTCCGCCCGCGGGTCCTCGGCGTACACCACGAAGTCCGCCGGGGCGCCCTCCTCCAGCCCGGGCCGCCCCAGCCACTCGCGCGCCCCCCAGCTCGCCGCCGACAGCGCCTCGGCCGGGCTCAGGCCCGCCTTGACCAGCTCCGCCACCTCGTCCGCGACCAGCCCGTGCGCCAGCGAGCCGCCCGCGTCCGTACCGACGAACACCGGGATGCCGGCGTCGTGCGCGGCGCCGACGGTGGCGTACCGGCGCTCGTGCAGCCGCCGCAGGTGCGCCGCCCAGGCCGGGAACTTGGCCTCGCCGCCGGCCGCGAGGTCCGGGAAGGTGGCGATGTTGACCAGGGTCGGCACGATCGCCACCCCGCGCTCGGCGAACGCCGGGATCAGCTCCTCGGTCAGCCCGGTGGCGTGCTCGACGCAGTCGATGCCGGCGGCCAGCAGGTCGGGCAGCGACTCGGCCGCGAAGCAGTGCGCGGTGACCCGCGCGCCCTCCTCGTGCGCCGCCGCGATCGCCTCGGCGAGCGCGTCGCCGGGCCAGCAGGCGGCGAGGTCGCCGCGCTCGCGGTCGATCCAGTCTCCGACCAGCTTCACCCAGCCGTCCCCGCGCCGGGCCTCGGCCCGGACGTAGGCCGTCAGGTCGCCGGGCTCGATCTCGTGCGCGTAGTTGCGGATGTAGCGGCGGGTGCGGGCGATGTGCCGCCCGGCGCGGATGATCCGGGGCAGGTCCTCCCGCTCGTCGATCCAGCGGGTGTCGGCGGCCGAGCCGGCGTCGCGGATCAGCAGGGTGCCGGCGTCCCGGTCGGTGAGTGCCTGCTTCTCGCTGGTCTCGGCGTCCACCGCGCCGTGCGCGTCCAGACCGACGTGGCAGTGCGCGTCCACCAGGCCGGGCAGCACCCAGCCGGTCACCGTTCGGACGTCGGCGGCGGTCGGCGGGCGGGTGAAGCTCACCCGGCCGTCCACCACCCAGAGTTCGTCCCGGACGTCCTGCGGGCCGACCAGCACCCGACCCCGCACGTGCAGCACCGCTCCATCGCTCATGGCCGCACTCTACCGACGGGCGGGTTCCGTGTAAGCAGTCATGATGCGGCAGACTCGTTTCCGGCACCCGCCCCCGTGCGCGTCCGCCCCGCGCGTCCACCCCGCGCGTCCCGACCCGTGCACCCCACCCCGTACGTCCCCGTGAAAGGCGACAACGACGTGAGCCCCTTCCTCGACCTGCCCCCGCTCAGCGCCGCCGAGTTCGCGGCGATCGAGGACCAGGTCGCCGCCCTGCTGCACACCGAGTCCGATGTGATCGTCACCCAGGGCGAGGCGCTCCTCCCCCTGGAGGCCGCGATCCGCGGCGCCGCCCACCCCGGGTCCACCGCGCTCAACATCGTCACCGGCCCGTACGGGCAGACCTTCGGCAACTGGCTGCGCTCCTGCGGCACGAAGGTCGTCGACCTGGCCGTGCCCTTCGACAGCGCGGTGAGCGCCGCGCAGGTGGCCGAGGCACTGGCCGCCGAGCCGTCGATCGACTTCGTCTCCCTGGTGCACGCCGAGGCCGCCACCGGCAACACCAACCCGGTCGCCGGGATCGGCGCCGTGGTCCGCGAGCACGGCGCGCTGCTGATGCTCGACGCGGTCGCCTCCGTCGCCGCCGAGCCGCTGCTCACCGACGAGTGGGGCGTCGACCTGTGCGTCATCGGCGGCCAGAAGGCGATGGGCGGCCCGGCCGGGGTCTCCGCCGTCTCGGTCTCCGAGCGCGCCTGGAAGCGGATCGCCGCCAACCCGGCCGCCCCGCGCCGCTCCTACCTGTCGCTGCTCGACTGGAAGGAGCGCTGGACCGACGCCGGCCGCGCCGTACTGCCGCACGCCCCGGCCCAGTTGGAGATGCTCGCGCTCGGCGCCTGCCTGGACCGGATCGCCGCCGACGGCCTGCCCGCCGTGATCGCCCGCCACCGCGCCGCCTCCGCCGCCACCCGGGCCGGCGTGCGCGCGCTCGGCACCCTGGCCCCGTACGTCGTCGAGGACGCCCACGCGGCCCCGGTCGCCACCACCCTGCGCACCCCGGACGGCGTCGACGCGACCGCCCTCGCCGCCCGCCTCGACCCGGCGCTTCCGGTCCAGCCGGGCGGCGGCGCGCTGGCCGCTTCGATGCTGCGGGTCAACCACTACGGACAGGCGGCCGCGCTGGACACCGTCCGCGCCTGCCTGTCGGCCCTCGCCGGCGCGACGGACGCCGACCCGGCGCCCGCCCTGGCCGCCGCCGAGGCCGCCTGGACGGCGACCGTCCGGTCCTGACCGCACGACGGCCGGGCACGGAACGACCGGGCGCGGAGCCACTGACCGTACGAACGGCCGCGGCCCCGGCGGACATCCTCGGGGCCCGCTGCCGTTCCCGCACCGCCCGGTTCCCGCACCGCTCAGTGGCCCGCACCCCTCAGTGCCCGCACCGCTCAGTGCCCGTTGACGTCCACCACCTCGACGCCCCTGATGTTCCGCTCGATCTCCTCCGCCGGCAGCGCGATCGCCAGCGCCCAGTAGTAGACGACCAGCGAGAACGCCACCACGACCACGATGTCCCACCACAGCGGCAGGTTCCCCCGCGCACCCGCCCCGAAGCCGCCCTGCCAGGAGATCAGGCCCATCCCGACCAGGTAGACCGGCAGCCACTGCCCGGCCCGGAAGTCCATCCGGGGCGCGTTCGGCACCCCCTTCGAGCGGGCGTACCAGGAATACCCGCCGAGCAGCAGGTAGCCGATCACGATCGCCAGGCCGAGCCGCCACAGGGTGTCCCAGCCGGACCAGTAGATGACCAGGCTCGCCACCACGAAGGCCAGCGGCGAGACCACCGAGCCGGCGGGCAGGCGGTAGGAGCGCTCCATCGCCGGCAGCCGCTTGCGCAGCACCCCGAAGGCCAGCGGGGCGCCCGCGTACATCAGCACCACCGCCGAGGTGATGAAGCCGACCAGCCGCTGCCAGCTCGGGAAGGGCAGGAAGCAGATCACCCCGGCCGCCCAGGCGATCAGCAGGCCGAGCCAGGGCACCGCGCGCCTGTCCGTGGACTGGAGGGCCTGCGGCGCGTAGCCGTTGCGGCTCAGGCCGTAGGTGACCCGGGAGCTGGAGGTGATGTAGACCAGCCCGGTGCCGGCCGGGGAGATCACCGCGTCGACGAACAGCACGGTGGCCAGCCAGCCCAGGCCGATCAGGGTCGCCAGGCCCGCGAACGGCCCGCTGATCCCCGGGTAGTCGAGGGTGCTCCAGCCCTGGGCGAAGGTCTCCGGCGGCAGCGCGCCGATGAACACCACCTGGAGCATCACGTAGACGATCGTGCCGATCACCACCGAGCCGAGCACGGCGCGCGGGATGTCCCGGCGCGGGTTGCGGCTCTCCCCGGCCCACTGGATGGCCTGTTCGAAGCCGAGCAGCGCGAAGATCACCCCGCTGCTGCTGATCGCCGCCAGCACGCCCTTGGCACCGTCCGGCGCGAAGCCGTGCACGTCGAAGTTGGAGGTGTGGAACTCGGTGATGCCGAGCGCGAAGATGGTCAGGACCGGGATGGCGACCTTCCACACGGTGGCCGCGCTGTTGGTGTGGGCGAGCAGCCGCACGCCGAGGAAGTTGACCGCGACGAACACCCCGAGCAGGACGGCCGCGACGACGAACCCCCAGGTGGTCAGCGTCAGGTTCTTGTGCAGCAGGCCGTCCGCCCAGCTCCAGTGCTGGGCGTAGTTGATCATCGCCTGCACCTCGATCGGCGCGATGGTCGCGGCCTGGAGCCAGGTGAACCAGCCGAAGGACATCCCGGCGAACCCGCCGAAGGCGTAGTGCGGGTAGCGCGCCGTGCCGCCCGCCACCGGGAACAGCCCGCCCAGCTCGGCGTGCACCAGCGCCAGCAGGACGATCGCCACCGCGCCGATGCCCCAGGACAGCAGCGCCGCCGGGCCGGCCGCCACGGCTGCCTTCTGGGCGCCGAACAGCCAGCCGGAGCCGATGATCGCCCCGACCGAGGCCCAGAGCAGTCCGATCACGCCGACCTCGCGCCGCAGCCCGGCGTGGCCGGAGGCGGGCGGACTGGAGGAGGAACGGGCCATGGCCGATCGCCTCTCGAAGCAGGAGGAATTCCCCCGACAGTGCCGCAGCCCGGGCGCGCGCCCTCCCCGAAACGCCCCGCACCCCGCGCCCCTCACCCGAACGGCGCCGGGCGCGGCCTCCGCCACCGTTCCCGAAGCGTTCACCCGCGCGGCACGTGGAACTCACCGGGGGCAGGCAGGCTCCCGGGCAGGACCTGAAGTTGGCTATACAACTTCAGGTGACATGACAGCCGTAGTGCCGCCGAGGAGAAGACCGATGACCGAGCTGCCGCCGTACTGGCTGCGCGACAACTGCCCGTGTGCCGAGTGCCGGGACCCGCGCAACGGACAGAAGCTGTTCCAGATCGCCGACCTGCCCGAGGACCTGGCGATCACCCGCGGCGCCGAGGCCGACGGGCACCTGGAGGTGCTCTGGTCGGACGGCCACCGCTCCCGCTACCCGCTGGAGTGGCTCGACGGGACGGACGGGGGCGACGGGCGCACCGAGCGGGACAAGCGGCTCTGGACGGCGGCGGACTTCGCCGACGGCATCCCGGAGGCCCCGTGGGAGGAGTACCTCGCCGACCCGGCCCGGCAGGCCGCGGTGCTGGCCGCCGTACGGCGCGACGGCTTCGCCGTACTGCGCGGGGTGCCGGCCGAGGAACGGCAGGTGCTGCGGGTGGCGGAGAGCTTCGGCCACGTCCGGGTCACCAACTACGGCGAGCTGTTCGACGTCCGGGTCCAACCCGATCCCAACAACCTCGCGTTCACCAGCGCCGCCATCACCCCGCACACCGACAACCCCTACCGCGACCCGGTGCCGACCCTCCAGCTGCTGCACTGCCTGGAGAACTCCGCGACCGGCGGCGACTCCGCCCTGGTGGACGGGTTCCGGGCGGCGGCGGCCCTCCGGGAGGAGGCGCCGGCCGAGTTCGAGGTCCTCACCCGCACCCCCGTCCCGTTCGTCTTCCGCGACCGCGGCACCGAACTGCGCGCTGACCGCCCGCTGATCGACGTGGACCCGCTCGGCCGGATCCGCGAGGTGCGCTTCAACAACCGCTCGATCGGCACCCTCCGCCGCGACGACCCGAGCGGCCTGGACGCCTTCTACACCGCCTACCGCCGCTTCGCCGCGATCACCCTGCGCCCCGAGTTCCAGCTCGCCTTCCGGCTCGGCCCCGGCGACTGCCTGGTCTTCGACAACACCCGTCTGCTGCACGCCCGGACGGCGTTCCGGCAGGACGGCCACCGGCACCTCCAGGGCTGCTACGCCGATCTCGACGGCCTGCACAGCACCCTCGCCGTGCTGCACCGCCGCGCCGCCGCCCTGGACACGATCGCCGCCCTGTTCGCGGGCGAGGGCGCCGGGGAGTACCTGGGCGAGGAGGTCACCATGGCCGAGCACATGCTCCAGGCCGCCGCTGCCGCCGAGGCCGCCGGGGCGCCGGAGCACCTGGTCGCCGCCGCACTGCTGCACGACCTCGGCCACTTCTTCGACGCGGAAGGCCGCGGGTCCCTGCACGGACGGGATCTGATGGAGGGTCGGGACAACCGGCACAGCCACACCGGGGCCGACCGGCTGGCCCGCTGGTTCGGCCCGGAGGTCACCGAGCCGGTCCGGCTGCACGTGGCCGCCAAGCGCTACCTGTGCGCGGTCGAGCCCGGGTACCGGGAGCGGCTCTCCGCGGCCTCCGAGTACACCCTGAACGTCCAGGGCGGCCCGATGGACGAGCGCCAGGCTGCCGCCTTCGCCGAACTCCCGGGCGCGCGGGACGCGGTGGCGGTGCGGCGCTGGGACGAGCAGGCCAAGGTGGCCGGCGCCCCGACCCCGGGCTTCGACCACTACCGCCCGCTGCTCGCCGCGCTCATGCGGTGACGCGCCGACGTTCGGACGCACCGACGCGCCGACGGCCCCCGCCGGGTCAGTCCAGCTCCCTCGCGTGCCGCGAAAGCGCCGATGTGGCAAGGGAGTTGTGCACGCTGAACGCCACCGTCCCGGGCAGGTAGCGGTCCTGGGACCACTCCACCGGCGTGCCCGTCGGGTCGGTCGTGCGCCGCCGCTCGCGCAGCAGCGGACCGCCCCGGCGGCAGCCGAGCAGCCGGGCGTCCTCGGCGTTGGCCACGACGACGTCGATGGTGTGGTCGGCGTCGGTGAACAGGATGCCGTGCTCGCGGAGCACTTCGGTGTGCGAGACCACGTCCGGCGGCAGTTCGGCGACGATCTCGCCGACCCGCGGCGGGTAGACGGTGCGCTCGACCATCACCGGCGCGCCGGACAGCGTCCGCAGCCGGACGATGACGTACACGTCGGCGCCCGGTTCCAGCCGCAGTTGTTCGCGCTCGGCGGCGTCGGCCGGGCGGCGCACCAGCGAGTCCAGGATGCCGCCGGGCTCCTCGCCCATCGAGTACGCCCAGTGCGTGAAGCTGAGCAGTTCGGAGAAGCTCTGCACCCGGGCGCCGCCCAGCACCACCCGGCGGGTGCCCCGGCGGGAGGTGACCAGCCCGTCGGAGCGCAGCACCGCGAGCGCCTGGCGGACGGTGCCGCGGGAGACGCCGTACTGCTCGGCGAGCGCGCCCTCCGCGGGCAGCCGGCCGGCCTCGCCGTACGCGCCGGTGGTGATCGCCTCGCGCAGGTCGGCGGCCACCTTGCGGTACAGGGCGCCGGACGCACGTTCGGCGGGGCGCCGCTGCTCGGCCACGGGGCGCTCGGGTTCAAGTGCCACGTCAGTCAAGTTCCCTCCTGGGGCGGTGTCCTGCGCAGCCGTACCGGCGCGGACAGCCCGACCTTATCCCGCTGCGCCTTCGAAGCATCGCACCGAACGGATCGCGCTCCGATGGCCGGATTCCACCGTTCCCGCACCTGACCCCGGTTCTGGGCCGTCCGTTCACCTTCCCGTCACCGGGTTCCGGCGTACTTACTGCTGTCAGCGAAGTTGGCTAGTCAACTCGGACGATGTCGAACGGCCGCTCACCCGGTCACCCGCCGCCCTTCGCGAGACGCGAGCCCGCGGAACCCCCCGCGAACGCCCTTGCAGTACGTTCCTCAACAGGAGACCTCCCCGTGACCGTGCACCGCGCCCGCGCCGCCGCCTTCGCGGCCGTCCTGACCGCCGCCGCGCTCTCCCTCACCGCCTGCGGCTCCGCCGGGTCGAGCGCCAAGTCCGGCGACACCGCCAAGGGCGGCGCCAAGGACGCCAAGACGGCCACCTCCGTCGCCGACTTCGGCGGGATGGACGGCCTGGTCGCCGCCGCCAAGAAGGAGGGCAAGCTGCACGTCATCACGCTGCCCCGGGACTGGGCGAACTACGGCAAGATCATCGACGGCTTCAAGGCCAAGTACGGCATCGAGGTCGAGGAGGAGAACCCGGACGGCTCCAGCCAGGACGAGATCAACGCGATCAACTCCCGCAAGGGCCAGGACCGCGCCCCCGACGTCGTCGACCTGGGCAGCGCCTTCGCCCTCCAGGCGGTCAAGGACGGCATCCTCGCCCCCTACAAGGTGAGCACCTTCGACAAGGTGCCGGACACCATGAAGGACGCGAACGGCGCCGCCGTCAACGACTACGGCGGCTACGTCTCGATCGGCTGCGACGCCAAGAAGATCGCCAACTGCCCGCAGACCTTCGCCGACCTGCTCAAGCCGGAGTACAAGGGCCAGGTCGCCCTCAACGGCAACCCGACCAAGTCCGGCTCCGCGTTCGGCGGCGTCTACGCGGCCGCGCTCGCCAACGGCGGCTCGCTGGACAACATCCAGCCCGGCATCGACTTCTTCGGCAAGCTGAAGGCGTCCGGCAACTTCAACCCGGTCGAGTCGACCCCGGCCACCGTCGAGAAGGGCGAGACCCCGATCTCGATCGACTGGTCCTACCTGAACGCCGGCTACACCGACGAGTTCAAGGACAAGGGCGTCGACTGGAAGGTCTCCATCCCGGTCGACGGCTCCTACGCCCAGTTCTACAACCAGGCCGTCAACAAGTGGGCCCCGCACCCGGCGGCCGCCCGCCTGTGGCAGGAGTACCTGTTCAGCACCGAGGGCCAGAACCTCTTCCTCGGCGGCTACGCCACCCCGTCCACCTTCGAGGCCCTGAAGAAGGACGGCTCCCTGGACGCCGCCGCGGCCGCCAAGCTGCCGACCGTCGAGAAGCCGTTCACCACCTTCCCGACCGTGGACCAGATCAACGCGGCCAAGAAGGTCGTCACCGAGAACTGGACCAAGGCCATCTCGGGCTGACGCCCCACCACCCACCGCACTACGGGCTGAGAAAAGGCACTCATGACCACGGCTCCCACCCCGGTGCCGACCACCCCCGCCGCCACCGCCCCCGGTGGCGGCGCGGGGGCGTCCGCCACCGCCACGACCACCTCCCCCACCACCGCCCCCGCCCCGCGACGACGGCCGCTCGCCCGCCTCGGCGGCGCGTCCTGGCTGGCCGCGGTCCCCCTGCTGCTGTTCTTCCTGGTCGGCTTCGGACTGCCCACCGTCGCCATCGTGATCGGCGCGTTCACCACGTCGAGCGATGCCGAGACCGGGGCCGGGCAGTTCACCTTCGACAACATCACGGACTCCCTCCAGGGCGGCTACCGGACGGCCATGCTGAGCAGCCTCAAGCTCTCCGCGCTGACCGCGCTGCTCGCCACCGCGCTGGGCCTGCCGCTGGCCCAGGCGATCGTCACCTCCCGGCACGGCTGGCTGCGCCAGGCGGTGCTCACCGCCTCCGGCGTCCTCGCCAACTTCGGCGGCCTGCCGCTCGCCTTCGCGTTCGTCGCCACCCTCGGCAACGCCGGCGAGATCACCAAGCTGCTGCACCTCACCGACCACGGCTGGTCGCTGTACTCGTTCACCGGCCTGACGGTCGTCTACCTGTACTTCCTCGTGCCGCTGATGGTGCTCACCATCACCCCGGCCCTGGACGGGCTGCGCACCCAGTGGCGCGAGGCGGCCCAGAACAACCGCGCCACCACCCTCCAGTACTGGCTGCACGTCGCCCTGCCGATCCTGCTGCCCTCGCTGCTCGGCGGTTTCGTGCTGCTCTTCGGCAGCGCCTTCGCCGCCTACGCGACGGCCGCCGCCATGGTCGGCGCGACCGTCCCGCTGGTCAGCCGCTCGATCGCGGACGCGCTCTCCGGCAACGTGCTGGTCGGCCAGGGCAACCTCGCCCTCGCCCTCAGCCTCAACATGATCGTCGTGGCCGTCCTGGTGATGGCCGTGTACCTCCCCCTCCAGCGCCGGAGCACCCGATGGCTCAGCTGACCACCCCCGCCCGTCCGGCCCGGCGCAACGTGCGCTGGTGGCGCGGCGCCGTCCTGCTGATCGCCGGCGTGTACTTCGTCGTCCCGCTCGCGGCGTCCTTCTGGTTCTCGATCGACGACCCCCAGGGCATCTCCTTCTCGGCCTACACCGGGCTGCTCTCCGCCCCCGGCTTCCTGGACAGCCTCTGGCTGACCCTCGGCCTCGCCGTCGTCACCGTCGTGGTGCTGCTGCTCCTGCTGGTCCCGGCGCTGATCTCGGTCCGGCTCGGCGCGCCGAAGCTGCGCCCGGTGATCGACGTGCTCTGCACCCTGCCGCTGGTCGTCCCTCCGGTCGCCCTGACCGCCGGTCTGATCGGCGTGCTCCGCTGGGGCCCGGATTACCTGATGGACACCCCGTTCTTCCAGACCTTCGTGTTCATCCAGGACCCGGACTTCCCGCTGGTGCTGGTCATCGCCTACGTGCTGATGGCCCTGCCGCTCGCCTACCGCGCCCTGGACGCCGGCCTGCGGTCGATGGACGTGCGCACCCTGGTCGAGGCCGCCCGCAACTGCGGCGCGAGCTGGCCGCGCGCGGTGATCACCGTCGTCCTGCCGAACCTGCGCGGGGCCCTGCTGAACGCCTCCTTCCTCACCCTGGCCCTGGTGCTCGGCGAGTTCACCACCGCCTCGATCCTCGGCTTCCAGCCCTTCCCGGTCTGGATCTACTCGGTCGGCAACAGCCAGGCCCACATGTCGGTCGCGGTCTCCATCCTGAGCCTGCTGCTCACCTGGCTGCTGCTGCTCCTGCTGGCCACCGCCGGGCGCGAGCGCCACGCCAAGACCGCCACCTCCTGAACCCCACCCGGAGCCACCCATCATGACCACGGCCACCGCCACCGCCACCGGCGCCTCGCTCTCCCCCGGCAGCGCCACCGTCGAATTCCGCTCCCTGCGCCGGGCCTTCGGCGCCACGACCGCCCTCGACGGCCTGGACCTGACCGTCCGGCCGGGCGAACTGCTCGCCCTGCTCGGCCCGTCCGGCTGCGGCAAGACCACCGCGCTGCGCATCCTGGCCGGTTTCGAGCAGCACGACTCCGGCGAGGTGCTGGTCGACGGCCAGGACATCACCGCGATCCCCGCGCACAAGCGCGACGCCGGCATGGTGTTCCAGTCGTACAGCCTCTTCCCGCACCTGACCGCGCTGGACAACGTCGCCTTCGGGCTGCGGATGCGCGGCACCGGAAAGACCGAACGGCGCTCCCGCGCCCAGGAGTTGCTGGAGCTGGTCGGCCTGCCGCACCGCGCCGACCACTACCCGCACCAGATGTCCGGCGGCCAGCAGCAGCGCATCGCGCTCGCCCGCGCGCTCGCCCTCCAGCCGCGCGTGCTGCTGCTGGACGAGCCGCTGTCCGCGCTGGACGCCAAGGTCCGCCTCCAGCTGCGCGAGGAGATCCGCCGCCTCCAGCAGGAGCTGGGCATCACCACCCTGTTCGTCACCCACGACCAGGAGGAGGCGCTGTCGATGGCCGACCGGGTCGCGGTGCTGCG
Source organism: Kitasatospora sp. NPDC056651 (assembly GCF_042792155.1). Taxonomy (NCBI): domain Bacteria; kingdom Bacillati; phylum Actinomycetota; class Actinomycetes; order Kitasatosporales; family Streptomycetaceae; genus Kitasatospora; species Kitasatospora sp. NPDC056651. The sequence goes on from NZ_JBHTWX010000004.1 coordinate 115,791, forward strand.
CGCCGGCCGGCTGGAGCAGTGCGCCACCCCGTCGGAGCTGTACGGCCGTCCGGCCACCGCCTTCGTCGCCGAGTTCGTCGGCACCATGAGCCGCATCCCGTGCACCCGGACCTCGGACGGGGTCGAGGTGCTCGGCCGACGGCACGCGGTGGACGGCGAGGTCCCGGCCGACGGCGAGCTCCAGGTGCTGGTCCGCCCCGAGAACGTCATCCTGACCCCGGACGAGAGCGGGCCGGCCCTGGTGGTCACCGCCTCCTTCCTGGGCGCCGTCACCCGCCTCACCGTCCGCCTGGACGACGGCACCGAGGTCAAGGCCGACCTGCCCACCGAGGCCGCCACCGCGCTGCCGGCCGGTGCGCGGGCCGCGCTCACCCTGCCGGACCGTCCGGTACTGGTGGACCGCCGCGCCGCCTGAGAGCCTCGTACCTCCCCGCTCCACCCGAAGAACCACCGAAGGTACCGCCATGCCTGACACCGCCATGTCCGCGTCCACCGCGCCGGACGGCCCCCCCTCCGACCCCTGCCCGGCGCTCCCCGCCGCCGTCCTCTTCGACATGGACGGCACCCTGGTCGACACCGAGCAGCTGTGGTGGCAGGCCGCCGCCGAACTCGCCGAGGAGCTCCGCCACCCGCTCACCGACCGGGACGCCCCCGAGGTGCTCGGCCAGGCCGTCGAGCACACCGCCGCCCACCTGCACCGGGTCAGCGGCACCGACCTCGACGAGGCCGAACTCGCCGACCGGCTGAACGAGTCCTTCGCCGGCAAGGTCGCCGCCGAGACGGTGCCGCGCCCCGGCGCGCTCGCCCTGCTGGCCTCGCTGCGCGACGCCGGGGTGCCCACCGCGCTGGTCTCCGCCTCCCCGCGCCGGGTGGTCGACCTGGTGCTGTCCGTCATCGGCCGGGACTGGTTCGCCGTCACCCTGGCCGCCGAGGACACCGCGCGCACCAAGCCCGCGCCCGACCCGTACCTCGCCGCCGCCGAGCACCTGGGGCTGGACCCGGCCGTCTGCCTCGCCGTCGAGGACACCCCGACCGGGGTCGCCTCCGCCACCGCGGCCGGCTGCGCCGTGCTCGCCGTGCCGTCCACGGCGACGCCGATGCCGCGGGGCGAGCGGATCACCCTGCTCGCCAGCCTGGAACTGGCCGACCCCGCCCTGCTCGGGAAGCTCGCCGGCGCCGGCGCGGTTCGACCCTGACATGCCCTATCTCCTGCTCGCCCTCGCCATCGTCAGCGAGGTCTGCGCCACCAGCTGCCTCAAGCTCACCGAGGGGTTCACCCGGCTCTGGCCGAGCGTCGGCGTCGGCATCGGCTACGCGCTCTCCTTCCTGCTGCTCGGCCGCGCGCTCAAGCACATACCGGTCTCGGTCGCCTACGCGGTCTGGTCCGGGGCCGGCACGGCGGCGGTCGCCGGGATCGGGGCGGTCGCCTTCGGCGAGCCGCTCGGGCGACTCCAGTGGCTGGGGATCGCACTGGTGATCGTCGGGGTGGTCGTGCTCAACCTCAAGGGCGGCCATTCCTGACGGTCGGTCGGTGTTCGTCACGGCCGTGATACGGCTCGTCACCCCGAAGAAGCGCGGATTCCGGCGCCGCTGAGGCCCCCCGTCCGTGTGCGCCTCCGGACCGGGCCGCCGACGTCAAGAAGGCGTCGACGGCCCGTAGAGGTCTCGTGACGAGCGTCCCCGGGCCCCGCCACCGGAGATCACCGGCGCGTCAGCTGGAGCTATGCTCGCCCGGTCCGACAATCGACGCATCGGGGGGCGAAAGTGACCGACTTCAAGGTCAGTACCGAATTCCTCGCCAAGCTGGCGCAGGACCTCAAAGGCTGTGGCGACGAGCTGGAGCAGGGCCTCAAGGCCTTCGAGGCGGCCGGCCACACCGGCACCGGCTACGACTTCCTGGACGATTCCTGCGGGCACTTCAGGGACAAGTGGCAGTTCGGCCTGAAGAAGGTCCGCGAGTGCGTCAAGGCCCTGGACGAGGGCCTGGAACAGGTGCAGAAGAACTACGACGGCACCGAGCAGAGCATCGTCAAGGTCCTCGCCCCGGCGGGGCAGTCGTGAGCACCCCCGCGCCGGCGGCGCCCGACTGGTCCGGGCTCGGTTTCAACCCCACCCCCGGCGACTCCGGCGCCGTCACCACGCTCAGCAACGGCCTGCGCCGGGTGGGCCAGCACCTGAGCAGCGTGCACACCACGCTCTCCCGGATCACCGACAACGAAGGCGAGTGGACGGGCGAGGCGGCCAAGAAGTTCTCCGAGCAGTTCGGCAAACTGCCCGGCTACCTCCAGGACGCCTCCGAGTCGATCACCGCCGCCTACACGGCACTCGACGTCTGGTACAAGGCGCTGACCGAACACCAGCCCAAGGCCGCCGAGTTGGCCGCCTCCGCGGTCACCGCCAAGAAGAAGCGGGACGAGGCCGGCCGGGCGCACGGCGCCGCCGCCGCCAACCCCGACCTCCAACTGGCCGGCCGCTACTACCCCGACGACGCGAGCCTGGCCGCCGCCGAGAAGCGCTACACCGCCGCGAAGACCCACCTGGACTCGGCCGCCGAACTGCTCAACAGCGCCACGACCGAGCTGGACGGCCTCCGGAAGCAGGCCCACGAGCTCGCCGGGACCCACCAGTCGGACGCCAGGAAGACGGCCGAGGCCGTCCGCAAGGCCGCCGACAGCAAGGCCCCGCCGGAGCCGGGCATGCTCAGCAAGGTCGGCGACTGGTTCAAGAACCACGGCGCCGACCTGCTGACCGTGGCGGCCGGCATCTGCGGTGTCGCGGCGATCTTCTTCCCGGCGTTCGCGCTGCCGGCGATCCTCTTCAGCGCCGCCGCCGCGGTCACCCACGGGGTCCAGTACGGCCTTCAGGGAAAGCTGTGGCCTCCGCAGGACAACCTGAGCAGCTACCTGACGCTGGGTGGCGACATCCTCGGCGCGATCCCCGGTGTGGGCGTCGCGGCCAAGGGTGTGACCGCCGCCCGGGAGGCGGTCGCCGCCGGTGAGGGCGTGCGCGGCGTGGTCGCCGCCGGATCCACCGAGGTCCGTGCCGCCTCCCGGGCGATCGACCCGGCCAACCCGCTCTTCACCAAGGGGATCGAGAAACCAGCCATGTACCTCGGCGTCTCCAAGTCCGCCGCGATGGACATCGCCGACGGCGTCCAGGCGGCCACCACCGTCGGGCTCAACGCCCCGACCGCGTACGCGCTCACCCAGGACAACCCCAGCGACAACCTCTCCGGCGCCGTCAACTACACCACGGGCGGCAACAACCTCATCGGCTCGGCCGGAATGATGGCCGGCGGCGGCAAGGCCAACCTCATCGTCGGTTCCGTGTCCGCCATCGGCAACCTGGCCGGCATGGGCGGATGGATGGCCGGCTATGGCCGTTGAGACCACCGGGGCCGCCGCCCCGCCGCTCTGGCTCGACCTCCCGGCCGGCTTCACCGCCATCGACCTGGACGAGGACCTCGGCGACCGGATGGCCCGCACGGCCGAACAGCTCGACGCGCTCTTCCCCGACACCGGGGCCGAGCAGAAGCTCGCCGCCGTGATCGCCTCCGAGACCGCGCTCCAGGCCCAGCTGCGCGAGGGCGCCGTCCACCTGTCCAGCTGCCTGGTCCGGGCCGAGGACGGCCAGCCGATCCACGGCATGTTCGCCGTCTTCCTCCGCCCGCAGGACCTCGGCGACCCGGGCAGCTACCCCGCCCGGGTCGCCGCCGAACTGGCCGAGGCCTGGCCGGACGCCGACGTCGGCGTGGTGGATCTGCCGCTCGGCCGTGCCGCCCTGGCCGCCCGCGAACTGACCGTCACCACGCCCGGCGTCGTCTGGGGCGTCGCCGAGCCGACCGTCGGCACGGTGCGCCAGCTCGAACTGCTGGTCCCGCACCCGTGGAGCCCCTACGTGGTCGCGGCCGTCTTCACCACCGAGGACGTCGACCACTGGGACGAGTGGCTGCCGCTGGTCGCCACCGCCTACCGGGGCATCTCCCTCCACCCGCCCCGGGACGAGAGCCGCGACGCGCTGCCGCCCGAGCAGTGGGACAAGGTCCGGAAGGCCTTCGGGTGACCGGCACCGACCCCGCCCGGCCGAGGACGGAGCCCCGCCGGGGCTCCGTCCCGCTGACGGCCGCCCTCGCGCTCGCCGCCCCGCTGTCGATCGTCGGCCTCACCGCCGCCTACGGCTCGTACGGCTGGCCCGCCGGCCTCGGCGTCCTGGTGGTCGCCACCGCCGCCCTGTCGGCGGGCCTCGGCCGCCTGGCCGGCGGCTGGCGCGGCTGCCTCGCGGTCCTGATCGTCCCGTTCCTCCTGGTCGTCACGGCGTCGGCGACCAAGAACGTCCGCGACGACCTCGTGCTGGATTCCGGTTCCACGGTGACCGCTCGTGTCACGGACAAGGAACGCCCCGCCGGATCGCGCGACCGGTCCTGGGACTACGCCCTGGCGGCCCCCGACGGCACCCCCGTCCCCGGCGGTCGCCTCAACCGGCGCGGGCCGGAGCTGCGGATCGGCGAGGAGGTCACCGTCCGCTACGCCCCCGACGGCACCGCCCGCCCGAAGCCCCCCGAGCGGATCGACCTGGGCACCGACCTCTTCTGGGCCGGCACCGTACTGCTCGGCGCCGTCCTCGCGGTGGTCGCCATCGGTGTGTCCGCCCGGCCCGCCGGCCCCCTGCGTGAGCGCCTCACCGCCCTCGCCGAGGCGACTCGCACCCGCGCCACCGGCCTCGGCGCCGGCCGCACCGCCCTCGTGTGGGGCGCCCTGTCCGCCGGCTGGCTCGCGCTCTTCCTGCTCGCCCGGCACACCGTCGGCGGCCCGCTCACCTCGGCCCTCTGCCTCCTCTACCTGCTCGCTCTCCTCACCTGCGCCTGGCCCGTCCTCGAGAAGCCCACCGCCAGGCCCGCCGCCGCCCTCCTGAGCACCGGCACCGCCTTCCTCCTCCTGGCGCTGTTCCTCTGAGCGTCCGCGGGAACGCGTCCGGGGCGGGCACCGTAGTACGGTGCCCGCCCCAGGTGTGTTCCGGTCAGCCCAGCAGCGCGGGCAGTCCGGCGATCGAGCCGAGCACGTGGGTGGCGCCGTCGGCGCGCAGCCGGGCCTCGTCGTGGGCGCCGGTGAGGACGCCCGCGACCACGGAGGCGCCGGCCCGGGTGCCGGTCAGCATGTCGTAGCCGGTGTCCCCGGCGACGGCGACCTGACGGACCGAGTCGGTGCCGGTGCGCAGCAGCGCGGTGAGCACCAGGTCGGGGTACGGGCGGCCGCGGCCGGCTTCGGCGGGGCAGAGGGTGAGGTCGGCGATCGACCGCCAGCCGAGGGCGTCCAGGATGCGGTCCTGGGTGGCCCGGGAGAATCCGGTGGTGAGGACGATCTTGCGGCCCCGGCCGCGCAGTTCGGCGATGGCCTCCTCGGCGCCGGGCAGGGCGGCGCAGTGGCCGGCGTCGACCAGGTCGTGGTAGGCGGCCTCGAAGGCGGTGTTGGCCTGCTGGGCCTTCTCCTCCTCGCCGAACAGGTGGCGGAAGACGGAGATCTTGGACTCGCCCATGGTGGCCCGGACGTGGGCCAGCATCGGGTCGAACTCCGGGCTGCCGGCCTCGACGCCGAGCTTCGCGGCGGCGGCGGTGAAGGCCTGCTCGACCAGGCCGTCGTCGGCCACGGTGGTGCCGGCCATGTCGAGCACGACCAGGCGGATGTCGGTAGTCACGGGAGGTTCCTTACAGGTTGGCGAGGTCGGCGGTGGTCTCGGCGATGGCGGGCGAGCAGGTCATGCCCCGGCCGCCCGGGCCGGTGACCAGCCAGACGCCGTCGCGCACGCGCTCCCGGTGGACGACCCGGGTGGAGTCGAGGCACTGCGCGTACACCCCGGCCCAGCGGCGGCGGATCCGGGGCAGCGGGCGGCCGAGCAGGTCCTCGACGACGCCCACCAGGTGGTCGTACGGGTCCTCGACGACGTCGAAGCCGAACGGCTGGTCGTACTCGTGGGTGTCGCCGATGGTCAGGCCGCCGTCGCGCCGCTGGACCATCAGCAGCTGCATCTTGTGCTCGGCGGCGACCGGCGGCTGCGGCTGGGTCTCGCGCAGCCGGTCCAGGGCGGTGCCGGCGAAGGCGGGGTAGTAGCGGAAGCTGTCGCCGTCGGCGACGGAGGTGGTCAGCGTCTCGCCGAGCGGGTCGGTCTGCATCATCTGGAGCCGCACCCGGCGCACCGGCAGCTCGGGGGCGAGTTCGCGGACCAGTCCACCGAGCCAGGCGCCGGTGCACAGGACCACCAGGTCGCCGGTGTGGACGTCGCCGTGGTCGTCGCGGACGGCGTTCTCGCCGACCACCTCGCGCACCTCGCGCCCGGGCAGGAAGGTGTACCGGCCGGTGGACTCCAGGTACCGGCGCAGCGCGGGCTGGGCGGTGCGGGGCTCGACGGCCGCGTCGCGCTCGCACCAGAGGGAGCCGAGCAGCTCGCCGCGCAGGGCCGGGTTGGCGGCGCGGGTCTCGTCCGGGTCGAGCAGTTTGTAGCCGCGGGCGGCGGCGTCGGGCAGGGTCAGGGCCTGCTCGGCGACGGCGAGTTCGACTTCGGTGCGGATCGCGGTGAGCGATCCGTTGGCCCGGAAGCCGAGGTCGGGGACGCGGGCGCCGATGGACTCCCACAGTTCGCGGGCCCGCAGCGCGGTGTCCAGTTCCTCGCCCTGCGCCCGGCCGCTGACCCAGACCAGGCCGAAGTTGCGCACCGAGGCACCGCGCGCCTCGGTCTCGCGCTCCAGGTGGACGACCTCGTGGCCGCGCTCGACTGCCTGCCAGGCGTGCATGGTGCCCAGCACGCCCGCTCCTACGACGATGACTCTCATGCGTCCAGGCTGGAGCGCCCGGGTGTCCGAGGGGCGTCGCGGTGCCGTCCCGTAGATGAACCACCCGGGAAGTTGTACAGACAACCCATCCGGTTCAGGAGCGCGGCCGGGAGCGCGGCCGGAAGCGCTCAGGAGCGCAGCACCCGCGCCCGCAGGTAGTTGCGCCGCCCGAAGTTCGGCTCGTCCACCGCCGTCAGCTCCTCCACCTGGAAGCGGTACAGCGCCGCCGCCCCGCCCCCGGTGAGGAACTGCCGCCGGGCCTCCTCGTCCCGCGCGAAGACCGGGTACCGCCCCTGGTACGCGGCCAGCGCCGCCTCGGCCTGCCGCCCCCAGGCCTCGCTCGCGCTGCCGGTCAGCTGCAGGCCGCGCAGCTGCTCGCCGAAGGCCGGCGGCGGCAGGAAGACGGTGGCGGCGGCCCGGGCCTCCTCGGCCAGGTGGTGGCTGTGCCGGGTGGAGCGCTCGCTGACGAAGTAGAGGACGAGGTCGTCGTCGTACGCGAAGAAGGCCAGGTTGGCGTGCGGGCCGTGCTCGTGGCCGGCGGTGGCGAGGGTGAGCACCATGGCTTCCGCCAGCAGTCCCTCGACGCCCTTGTGCAGCAAGTCGCCCGGCCAGTCCCCCTGCGTGATGTCGAGTCGGTACGGCATTCGGCACTCCCTCCGCTGGCACGCCCGGCGCCCTCGCGCCCCGAGCACGACTGAGCCGGGCGGGCGCCTCCCTCGGGAGGCCCCACGCCCGGCTCACATGCTCCACCCGCCGTCCGAAACCGGACAAGGGGCGGCCGCCCGGAAATCCTTGCTACCGCGCCCGGTGCGACGCGTACCCGCGGGTCACCACCGGCAGCGAGCCGGGGCCCAGCAGCGGGCGCAGCGCGCTCGACCGCATCCGGTCCACCAGCGGCCCGCAGCGCGCGACCAGCGGCGCCAGCACCAGCGCGACCAGGATGCCGACCAGCGCGCCGACCGCCACGTCGTGCGGGTAGTGCACGCCGACCCAGACCCGGGAGGCGGCCATCAGCGCCGCGAAGACGGTGGCGACGGCGCCGAGCCGCCGGCTGACGAACCAGAGCGAGATCGCCGCGGCGAAGGCGATCACCGAGTGGTTGCTCGGGAAGGACCAGTCCCCGGTGCCCGGGCAGGTCTCCAGCGAGACGCTACCGGGGATCTGGGCGCACGGCCGGAGTTCCTCGACCGCGCCCTTGAACACCGAGTTGACGGCGTAGGCGACGACCACGATCACCGGCGAGGCCAGCACCTTGGCCATCGTCACCGAGTCCGCGCCGCGCGCCCGCCACCAGGCGTAGAGCATGAAGACCGCGAACAGGCCGAGGCCGAGCGCCGACCAGACCTTGATCAGCTCGTCCAGCCAGTGCGGGGCCGACTGCGCCCAGCCGTTGACCCGGGTGTACAGGCTGCCGTCGATGCCGCTGCCGTCGTACACGGCGAGCGCCCGGGAGGGCATCACACGTCACCTCCGTGACGCCGCGCCTTACGGGCGCGGAACAGTTCGAGAACAATGGGGAGCACGGAGACAAGTACTACCAGACCGATGATCGGCAGCAGGTACTGGTCGATGCCCGGGACGGACGAGCCGAGCCCGTACCCGGCGAGCACCACGCCGACCGTCCAGACCGCGCCGCCGGCCACCTGCCAGAGGGTGAACGAACGGACCGGCACGTCCAGTACGCCGCAGAGCGGATTCAGCACCGTTCGGACCACCGGGATGAACCGGGCGAGCACGATCGCCTTGCCGTGGCCGTACTTGGCCAGCAGCTCCTCGGCCCGCGCGACGCCCTCCAGCAGGCTCCTGCGGCTGCTCCGGCGCAGCAGCGCCCGGCCGCCGCGCCGGCCGATGAGGTAGCCGACCTGGGCCCCGACCAGCGCGCCGGCCAGGGCGGCGGGCAGCACCTGCCACAGCTCCAGCTGCGGGCCCTTGGTGGCGCCGGGCACGCAGAGCAGTCCGGCGGTGAACAACAGCGAGTCGCCGGGCAGGAAGAAGCCCACCAGCAGGCCGGTCTCGGCGAACAGCACCACGGCGATGCCGAGCGCGCCGAACGCGGCGAGCAGCGAGGACGCGTCCAGCGGGTTCACCGCGAGGTGAACGGCCGGATCGGCGAGGAACTGGAACAAGGCCTACGGACCTCCCGTACGTTGGAGGGCGGTTCGCATCGAAACCCGCCCGGACCGTCTACAGTTGCGTAGACGGTCTACATGACTGTAGACGAAACTTGGAGGAAGCGCCGCCATGCCCGACGTACCGTCCGCCCGCCGGCCCGCCGGGGAGCTGGAGGCCGAGGTACTGGCCGCCCTCTGGTCGGCCCGGCAGCCGATGACTCCGCAGGACGTCCAGGCCGCGCTCGGCGGGGACCTCGCCCGCACCACCATCGCGACGATCCTGGCCCGGCTGTTCGACAAGGGGACGGTCGAACGCACCCGGGCCGGCCGCGCCTACGCCTACACCCCGACCGTCCAGGACACCGCCGGGCTCGCCGCCCGCCGGATGCACACCGAGCTCGGCCGCGAGGCCGACCGCTCCACCGTGCTGGCCCGCTTCGTCTCCGACCTCTCCGCCGAGGACGAGCAACTGCTGCGCGACCTGCTCGGCGACGGCATCCCGGGGGCGGACCTGCCGGGGACGGACCTGCCCGGGGCGGGACCGGGCCTGCCGGGAGCGGCCGGCCGATGATGCTCGCCGTCTGGGTCCCCCTGCTGCTGCCCTTCCTGGCCGCCCCGCTGGCCCGCCGCCTCGCCGAGGCGCTGGCGCCCCGGGCCGCCTCCTGGATGCTGGCCGGCACCGCCGCCGTCCTGGCCGGCGGCACCCTCTGCTCGCTCGGCCTGCTGGCCGCCGACGGCCTGCTCCAGCTCCCCCCGGTCGCCGCCCTCGGCCACCTCTCGCTGCCCTGGCTCACCGCGGCCGCGCCCGCCGCCCCGTTCGCGGCCGCCCTGGCCGCCCTGGCGCTCCTCGCGCTCGGCGCGCTCGCGGTGCGCACCGCCCGCCGGCGCACGCGCGAGCTGCGCACCGCCCGGGCCGCGCTCCCGGCCTCGCTCCCGGTCTGCGACCACCGCGCGGAGCCCGCGGACGCCCACGCCCCGGACCACGCCGGGGCCCACGCCCCGGACCACGCCGGGGCCCACGCCGGAGACCGCCATGCGGACCGGACCGGTGCCCGCCGGGTCGGCCGCGTCCTCTCCCCCGCCCAGCATCCGGACGTGCGCCCCCCGCACGCCTCCGTGCGCCGGACGCGCACCACGGACCGGCTGGCCGCCCTGCTGGGCCCCGTCGACCACCCCCTCACCGTCGTGGACGACGAGCGCGCCGACGCCTTCGCCCTGCCCGGCCGGCTGGGCCGCCCCGGCCGACCGGGCGAGCCCGGCCGGATCGTGGTCACCTCCGGCATGCTGCGCGCCCTCGGCGGCCCCGAGCGCGCCGCGCTGCTCGCCCACGAACGGGCCCACCTGACCGCCCGCCACCACCTGTTCCTCGCCCTCGCCGAGCACGCCGCCGACATCCACCCGGCCCTCCGCCCGCTGCGCGCGCCGCTCGGCTACCACCTGGAACGCTGGGCCGACGAGGTCGCGGCGGCCCGGGTCGGCGACCGCGCCGTGACCGCCCGCGCGGTCGGCCGGGCCGCCCTGGCCGCGAGCCGCGCCCCCTGGCCGACCCGCCCCCGAACGGTCGCCGCCGCCCACTCCGGCCCGGTCCCGCGCCGGGTAGCCGCCCTGCTCCAGCCCCGCCCGGCCGCCGCCCCCGGCACCTGGCTGCGGGCCGCCGCCGTGGCCCTGGCCGCCTGCCTGGCGCTCAGCACCGGCGCCACCCTGGAGGCCACCGCCGACCTGCACCACACGGTGGAGGCCGCCCAGCAGGGACCCGACGCCCAACGCTGACCCGCCCGCCCCACACCGGTCGCGCCGGGCCGGCGCGACCGGCCGGGACACCCTCCCCCGGTTGCCGGCTCCCCTCCCCCGGCCGCCCGCCGACGGACACCCCGCCCCGGGCCCCGGCCCGCATTCCATACCGTCCGGTATGCCGACTTGCCCGACCCCATCCCCAGCGGCGCATCACACCCGTACGCTTTCGTCAGCGCGTCGGCCCCGGCGCGTCCTCGAACGGCGGCGAGGAGCGGTGCGAGTGCGGCAGACCGGACGGCAGTCCCGACGGCCGGAGCGCCGCGCCCCGTTGAGCGCCGCGGAACTGGCCAAGGTCCACGACCGCACCCTGGCCGACGCCGCCGCCCGCGAACTGGCCGCTCCCGCCCTCGGCGAGGAGGACGGCGGGGACGGCCCGCTCGCCCCCCGCCCCGAGATCGGCGACTCCTGGGCCCGGCTGCGCCGCCTGGGCCTCGACCCCGACACCGGCGCCACCGCAGCCCTGCTGGGCCCCGGCGAAATAGAACAGCGCCGCCGCGCCAGCGGTCTCGACGCCGTCCTCCCGGTGCTCCGCGAGACCCTGCTGGAGGCCGGCGGCGCGCCCCCGCTGCTGCTGGCCGTCGCCGACGCCGAGGGCCACGTGCTCTGGCAGGACGGCGAGCGCGGCCTGCGCCGCAGCGCCGACCGGATCGGCTTCATCACCGGCGCCCGCTGGATCGAGGAGAGCGTCGGCACCAACGGCATAGCGGTCGCGCTGCGCGCCCGGCGCCCGATGCACGTCCACTCCGCCGAGCACTACCTGCGCAGCCACCACTCCTGGACCTGCGTGGCCGCCCCGATCCGCGATCCCGGCACCGGCCGGCTGGTCGGCGCCATCAACCTGAGCGGCCCGGCGCACAACATCCGCCCGTACCTGCTCCAGCTCACCGCCACCGCCGCCCGGCTCGCGGAGGCCGAGCTGCGCGCCCACCGGTTGGAGGCGCTGCACCAGCTGCGCGCCCTGGCCGCCCCGCTGCTGGCCCGGGTCGGCGGCCCGGCCCTGGTCGTGGACGCGGCCGGCTGGACGGCCGCCGCGGCCGGGCTGCCGCCGCCCAGCCGGGTGCGGGTGCCCAGCGAGGGCTGGACCCCGGCCGCCGTGCACTGGGTGCCCGGACTCGGCGAGTGCGCGCTGGAACCGCTGGCCGACGGCTGGCTGGTGCGCCCGGTCCGCGCGCCGGTGGAGGACGGCTCCGGCAGGGTGACCGCCGAACAGGCCGAGGGGGCCCGGCTCCGGCTCGACCTGCGCCGCCCGGACCGCCCCGAGCTGTCCGTCCGGGGCGCCGCCGACAGCTGGTCGCACCCGCTCAGCCCGCGCCACGCCGAACTGCTGCTGCTGCTCGCCACCGGCCGCGAGGGCAGCACCGCCGCCCAGCTCGCCGAGGCGCTGTTCGGGGACGCGGGACGGACGGTGACGGTCCGCGCCGAGCTGTCCCGGCTGCGCCGCTACCTGGGCGGGCTGCTGGCCCACCGGCCGTACCGGATCGCCGAGTCGGTGCTGGTCACCGTGGACGGCCCGGACGACCCGTACGACCTGCTGCCCGCCTCCTCGGCCCCGGCCGTCCGGCGACTGCGGGCCGAGCTCGCCGCGGGGACGGCCCGGCTGCCCGGCTCACCGCCCCGCCCGCCGCTCGGCGCGAACGGGGAACGGGAGCGCCGCTGACGCCCGGTGCCCGTACCCGGCCGCCCCGCCGTCGCGGTGTCAGCCGCTCGCGAGCAGCGCGGCCAGCTCGGCGTCGGTGGGTCCGCAGCGGCGCTCCCGCTCCTCGGATACCAGCGCGTACGTGCGGTCCAGCCAGGCCTGCACCCGGGGCCTGGAGGCCTCCAGCAGTGCGCTGCCGTGCGGGGACTCGAGCGCCAGGTGCAGCGTCGAGCCGTGGCACGGGCAGTAGGCCGGCCACAGCTTGACGTCGCCGTGGCCGCTCAGCGCGCACAGGCCGTCGCGCAGTAGCTCCCGCGAGAACACCCAGTCGGCCTCGTCCGGCCGCCCCAGGTGGAAGGTCAGCAGCACCTCGTACGGGCGCGCGGCGTCGAACCGGAACCGGGTGCGCACATCGCCGACCACCTCCTCGCCCAGCGAGATGCGCAGCGTCAGCACCTCCTCCACCGCCGCCGGAGCGGCGGTGGAGCCGTCCCCATCGCCGCCCGTGGGGGTGGCGGCGAGGGGTGCACTGGAGGCTGCTGACAGCGGGTCGGGCGGCATGACGGTCTCTCCGGGACGGCGTGGGATGCCCTCAGCCTGCGTCACCGCCGTCCGGCCGGGCAAGGGTTGCAAGGAGGTTGCAATAATCCCCCGCCGGGGCTGCCGCCCCTTACCAGGCTTGTCAGACTGAACGTCAACTTCCGTACGTCGAAGGGGTGTCCACGAAGTGGATGGCAGTTGACCACGATGCGGTCACCCGCTGGTACGCTCTCTCCCTCCCCCGCGCGGGCCCGCGGCGGAACGGCCCTCGACCACCCCCGACGGCCGGAGCGGGGCCCGGCGACGGCGCGTGGGAGAATACGGCGACGCGACGGCGGCTTCGGGGAGGAGGGGGGTCCGGTGGCTGTGCGCGAGGACACCGCGCGGGACGTGCGGCACGAGCCCGCACCACACGGTCGACACGGTCGTCCGCGACCGTTCGGCGGCTGGTTCCGGCTGCCCACCGTGCGCTTCTCCGGCGCCGCCATGGCGATGTCCACCGTGGTCGGCATCAGCATCGCCACCACCCTGCTGCTCAACGAGCAGCAGGGGATCGGCCGGCAGGACGGTGTCGCCCGGGTCGGCACCACCCCGCCGCCCACACCGGGCGCCGGCGACCAGGCCGAGGCGGCCTCGGCGCAGACCCCGGCCGGCGGCGCCTCGCCGTCCGGCCACCCCCACCCCGCCGCGGGTCACTCCTCGACCAGCCCGTCCGCCCACCCCTCGGTCGCCGCGACGGTCGCGGCCACCCCGCCCGCGCCCCGCACCGCGGCCCCGGCCGCTCCCCTGACCGGCGGCCAGGCCTCGGCCGGACAGGACGCACCGCCCTCCGGCACCCTGCTGGCCGGCACCGAGTCGGACGGCCGGGCGCCGAGCGGCCCCTCGCCCTCCCCCTCCGGTCCGGCCCCGACCGGCCCCTCCTTCGCCACCCCGACGCCGCACCCGCCCGGCGCGCGGCCCGCCAGGCCCGGCCACCCGGCGCCGCCGCCCTCCGCGCCCGCCCCGGACAGCGCCGACAGCGCGGGCGCCTCCGACCCGGACTCCCTCCCGGGGCCCTCGGGCTCGTACTCCTGGACCGGCCCGGAGGACTCCCCGACCGGCCCGACCGATCCCTCGGCCGCCCCGGACTCCGACCGCACGCTCTCCGGCACCGCCGCGGCCTCCCCGCTCGGCCGGGCCGGCCTGCGGCACCGGCTCACCCTCGACGTGACCGAACGGGTCACCGCGTTCCAGGCCGAATTCCGGCTCGCCCCGGCCGAGTTGGCCCCGGGCACCGGCACCGTCTGGACCGACCTGCCGGGCGTCGTGGTGACCGTCCAACAGGAGCGCGGCACCCTCGTCTACCGCTTCACCACCCCGCCCGGCGCCGACGTCCGGCCCGGCCACTACACCTTCGCCGTCCGCGGCGCCCGTCCGGCCGCCGAGCCGTCCCCCGGGGTGCGCAAGGGGGCCCCGGCGGAGAGCTGGAGCGTCTCCGCCTTCGCCCTCGACCACCCCCGGGCGGTCGCCGCGCTCGGCGCCTTCGGCCACGCACCGGCGTCGCCCGCCGCCACGGCGGCCCCGTCAGCCACGGCCGCGGCGCGCTGACCGGCCGACGGCCGTTCGTCGGGCCGTTCCTCACCGCCGTTCGTCACGGTCATCCGACGATCCGACAGTCGACCGTCCGGACGGGCGCATCGCCGTACCCCCGTTCGTTACTGTGGGCAGCACCCGGCCCGGAGCCCCCGACGGGCCCGGCCGGGCCGCCGTTCCGCACCCGAGGAGGAGTCCGTGTCCACCGTCCTGACCCAAGGCGGCAACGCACCACTGACCGCCGCGCGAGTGACCGTCGAGGTCAGCGCGCCCAAGGCGCTGGACGTCTCCGGCCTGCTGCTGACCGACGCCGGCAAGGTCCGCTCGGACGACGACTTCGTCTTCTTCAACGCCCCGAACGGCCCCGGGGTCAGCCACCACCCGGCCACCGCCGGCACCCCCGACGCGATCACCGTCGACACCCGGGCCGTCCCGGCCGGCATCAGCAAGATCGTGGTCACCGCGAGCCCCGCCGACCAGGTCTCCACCTTCGCCGGGACGGAGCCCACCGCCACCGTCCGCGACGCCGACACCGGCGAGGTCCTGGTCACCTTCACCCCGCCCCGGCTGGGCCTGGAGACCGCGCTGATCGTGGTCGAGGTCTACCTGCGCGGCGGCGCCTGGAAGGTGCGCGCGGTCGGCCAGGGCTACGCCAACGGCCTCGCGGGCATCGCCACCGACTTCGGCGTCACCGTCGACGACTCCCCGGCCACCGCGACCCCGGTCGCCGCCCCGGCCCCGGTCGCCGCGCCGACTCCGGCGGCCCCGACCCTCCAGCTCCCGACCCCGCCGAGCGCCCCGCCCGCTCCGACCGTCGCCCCGGTCGCTCCCGCGGTCGACCCGCGGATCGCCCTCGCCACCGGCCAGACCACCATCCCGGCCATGCCCGCGGCTCCCCCGGCACCCACCGCGCCACCCGCCCCGGCCGCCCCGGCCGCCCCGGCCGCCCCGGCCAAGGTCACCCTGGACAAGGGCCGGGTCAACCTGGTCAAGGGCAGCTCGGTCTCCTTGATCAAGAACGGCCGCCCGTTCCTCTCCTCGGTCCGGATGGCCCTCGGCTGGAAGTCCGCCGCCCGCGGCCGCGACATC
The DNA here is from genome assembly GCF_042792155.1 of Kitasatospora sp. NPDC056651. Taxonomy (NCBI): domain Bacteria; kingdom Bacillati; phylum Actinomycetota; class Actinomycetes; order Kitasatosporales; family Streptomycetaceae; genus Kitasatospora; species Kitasatospora sp. NPDC056651. The sequence goes on from NZ_JBHTWX010000004.1 coordinate 131,356, forward strand.
GACCTGGACGCCTCCTGCCTCGCCTTCGACGCCGGCCACAAGCGGCTGGAGACGGCCTGGTTCATGAAGCTGAACATCTTCAACGGTGCGATCTCCCACTCCGGCGACAACCTGGTCGGCGGCGAGGGCGGCGACGACGAGGTGATCACCGTCCACCTGGAGGGTCTGCCGGCCGAGGTCCACGGGCTGGTCTTCGTGGTGAACTCCTTCTCCGGCCAGAAGTTCACCGAGGTGCGCGACGCCTACTGCCGACTGCTGGACGCCCGGACGGAGGAGGAGCTGGTCCGCTTCGACCTCACCAACTCCCAGCCGTACACCGGTGTGGTGATGTGCAAGCTGGTCCGCCGCCCGGGCGGCGAGTGGGAGATGACGGCACTCGGCGAGTACGTGGAAGGCAAGACCGCGCGGGCGATGATCGAGCCCGCCGCCGCGATGCTGTAGCCCACGACGTCACCTTCACGCATCACAGGTTCACCCTCCTGAGGCATCAAGTCGTCCACACCGCGACTCGATTGACTCTCAGGGGGGTGAATCGCACTCTCCCCCGCACCCGAGGAGGAGAGCCGTGCCACGCTTCCTGTCCCGCCTCGCCATCGCCGGCACCGCCGCCGCGCTCGCCGCCGGGCTGATCACTCCGACCACCGCCCAGGCCGCCGCCCGGCCGGGCCCCCGCGCCGGCGCACTGCGCTGGGCGGCCCTCGGCGACTCCTACACCGCCGGCATCATCGAGGCCACCGGCGACGAGACCGCGCCGCTCGACGGCTGCGCCCGGACCGTCGGGTCGTATCCCGAGATCATCCGCCGCGACCTCGGCCCCCTGGTCGATCTGAACAACGCCAGTTGCAGCGGCGCCACCACCGAGAACGTGTACGCGACCAAGCTGTCCCCGCTCGGCCGCCCGCTCCCCCCGTTCGGCACCGATCCGAACGCCCCCTACCCGCCCGTCCCGCCGCAGATCGACGCCGTCAGCCCGGACGCGGACCTCGTCACCGTCGGGATCGGCGGCAACGACCTCGGTTTCGGCGGGATCCTCAAGGACTGCATCGAGCTCGGCGCGACGCACCTCGGCCAGGGCACGCCCTGCAAGGACAAGTACGACGCGGGCCTGCCCGACCGGATGCGCCAACTGAACGGCGACTACGCCACCATGCTCGACGCGCTGCACGCCAAGGCCCGGTCCGCCCGGGTGATCACCGTCGGCTACCCGCACCTCATCCCCGAGAGCGCGGACCTCTGCCAGTTCGGGAACCTCCTCCAGTTCGGCACCTTCACCACCGGCGACCTCGTCTGGGCCCGCACGGCCGTCCTGGAACCGCTCAACGGGATCATCGCCGCCCAGACCGCCCGCCACCAGGACACCTTCGTCGACCTCTACCCCTCCACCGCCGGCCACAGCGTCTGCGACACCGACCACTGGCTGGACGGCGTGCTGACCAGCCTCATCCCCCTCGAGTACGCCGTGGTGCACCCCAACGCCGCCGGCCAGGCGCACACCGCCGCCCTGGTCGAGGACGCCGTCCTCGGTGGCTGACCGCGGCCGGCGTCGGCTGCCCGGTCGACGGATACGTCGGACTGCACGTCATGTACCGCGCACTGTCAGCGGGTTACTACTCCTCGATCGCCCCGCCGACCCGCCGCAGGTGCTGCCGGAAGGTGTACGACGGGTCGGCGGCGCGGCGCTCCAGGTACTCGTCGAAGGCGGTCTGCCGGCGCAGCGTGTCCCCGGAGGCGATCCGCCCGGCCTGGGCGCGCTCGGTGCGGGCGATCGCGCCGGCCGCCTCCAGCACCTCCGCGAGCCGGTCGGCGGGGACGAACAGCACCCCGTCCGCGTCGGCGAACACCACGTCCCCGGCGCCCACCGGGTGCGGCCCGAACTTCACCGACAGCGGCGCCTCCGGCTCCCGGTCGTCCAGTCGCACCGGGCCGAGCGGCAGCGCACCGTAGCTGAACACCGGCAGCCCGATCTCCACCAGCTCCGGGGTGTCCCGGTGCAGCCCCCACACCACGATCCCGGCCACCCCGGCGGCCCGCGCCTCCAGCACCGCGAGGTCCCCCACGCAGGCCTCGTCGGTCCGCCCGCCGTTGTCGATCACCAGCACGTCCCCGTCCCGGGCCTCGGCGTAGGCCTCCAGGAACACGTCCACGCTCCCGTAGTGCCGCACCGGCAGCACCCGCCCCGCCACCCGGGCCCCGGCCACCACCGCCCGCGCCCCCACCGGCGCCACCCGCACCGCCACTCCGAGCCGCACGCACGCATCCGCCACCAACGGCGTGGACAGCTCCGCGAAGGCCTTCAGCATCCCCAACTCCTCCACTCGAAAAGCCAGTTCACCAGCAGGAAGATCCTAGGGCCGACCTCAAACTCACACCATCGAGTGAAACTCCGCCGTATGCGGCAGAGCCGGGCCCACCCGTGACTAGCGTGACGTCCACCTGAACGAGGGGCATCATGAGTGCTGTGGCGCATGAGCAACCGATCACGGGCTCCCCATCGCAGGCCGACATCCTGCTGGAGAGCTTCCTGAGCCTGCACTCCCCCGAAGGCTTCCGGGCCGAGCTCATCGAGGGAGAGATCATCGTGGCACCACCGCCGGACGGCAGGCACGAATGCTACTTCGACCTGCTGATCGACGAGGTGAAAGCCAAGTCCGCGATCCGCATGCAGGGTTCCGGCAACAAGGGGCTGCGGTTGGCCAGAGGCGGCCTCTGCCCCAAGAACTACGTCATCCCGGACCTGACCTTCGCTCCCCGGGAGCTCGACCTGTTCTGGGACGCCCCGCCCTGGATGGACCCGGACGGGGTCGCGATGGTCGCCGAGATCACCTCCAGCAAGCCCGACCAGGACCGCATCGCCAAGCGCCACTGCTACGCGCGTCCCGGCATCCCGCTCTACCTCCTCGTCGACCGCGAGAAATCGCAGGTCAGCCTCTTCAGCAGGCCGCACCGTGAGGAGTACACCGAGGTCCACCTGGCGGCCTTCGGCGAGCCGCTCGCCCTCCCCGCGCCCTTCGATTTCGAGCTGGACACCAAGTTCTTCGCCCGTTCCTAGGCACGCAGGACGGCCCGCACCCCCCGTCAGGGGTGCGGGCCGTAGCCTTGCGGGCGCCTGGTCAGCCGCGGGTGGCCATGGCGCGCAGGAAGAAGGTCAGGTTGGCCGGGCGCTCGGCGAGACGGCGCATGAAGTAGCCGTACCACTCCTGGCCGTACGGGAGGTACACGCGCATCGTGTTGCCCTCGCCGGCGAGGCGCAGCTGCTCCTCCGGGCGGATGCCGAACAGCATCTGGTACTCGAAGGAGTCCCGCTTGCGGCCGTTCCACTGGGCCAGCTGGCCGGCGATCTTGATCATGTTGGGGTCGTGCGAGGCGATCATCGGGTAGCCCTCGCCCGCCATCAGGACCTTCAGGGCCCGGACGTACGCGAGGTCGACCTGGTGCTTGCCCTGGAAGGCGACCGACTCGGGCTCCTTGTAGGCGCCCTTGCACAGGCGCACCCGCGAACCGGGGCCGGAGAAGTCGCGGCAGTCGGCCTCGGTGCGGCGCAGGTAGGCCTGGAGCACGACGCCCACCCACGGGAAGTCCTCGCGCAGATCCCGCGCGATGGAGAGGGTGGAGTCGGTGGTGGTGTGGTCCTCCATGTCGAGGGTCACCGTGGTGCCCGCGTCGGCGGCGAACTCGCAGATGCGGCGGGCGTTCTCCAGCGCGATCTTCTCGCCGTCCACCGGGAGGAACTGGCCGACGGCCGACAGCTTGACCGAGACCTCGGCGCCGGCCGCGAGGCCGGTCTCCTTGAGGGCCTTGAGCAGGTGCTCGTAGGCCTCGGCGGTGCCGGCGGCCTGGGCGGCGTCCTGGGTGTCCTCGCCGAGGTGGTCCAGGGTGACCTTGCGACCGGTGGCGATCAGGTCGTCGGTGGCGGTGACGGCGTCGTCGAGGACGTCACCGGCGACGAAGCGCTCGACTATCGCGTGGGTCGGCGGGAACTTCTCGACCACGGTGCGGACCTGCGGGGACCGGGACGCCGCGAGAAGGGCGGAACGGAGCATCGTGACTCCTGGAGCTGGTGTTTCCAAGGATGGCAGAGGGGCCGGGGCGGCGGAATCCGGGGTGCCGCGCGCAGCGCGTCCCGGGAAGGGCGGCGGCGGGCGACAACTGGGAGGGTCCGCCGCCCCGGCGGGCGGCGCCCGGCTGCGGGACCGGGCGTCGCGGGTGACCGGTGGCTACTGGACGAGCCGGCTGGTCACAGGGGCTGGTCAGCCCATGTGGGGGTAGCGGTAGTCCGTCGGCGGGACGAAGGTCTCCTTGACCGAGCGGGTCGAGGTCCAGCGCGCCAGGTTCTGCTTGGCGCCGGCCTTGTCGTTGGTGCCCGAGGCCCGGCCGCCACCGAAGGGCTGCTGGCCGACGACGGCGCCGGTCGGCTTGTCGTTGATGTAGAAGTTGCCGGCGGCGAAGCGCAGCTTGTGCATCGCGTCCTGGGCCGCGGCGCGGTCCTGGGAGATGATCGAGCCGGTCAGGCCGTAGGGCGACACCGACTCCATCTGGGCCAGCATCTCCTCGTACTTCTCGTCCTCGTAGACGTACACGGCGAGGATCGGGCCGAAGTACTCGTCCTTGAAGTACTCGCTCGCCGGGTCCTGGCAGACCAGGACGGTCGGGCGGACGAAGTAGCCCACCGAGTCGTCGTAGGTGCCGCCGGCCAGGACCTCGACGGAGTCGTCGGCCTGGGCCCGGTCGATGGCGGCCTTGTTCTTGGCGAAGGAGCGCTCGTCGATGACGGCCGACATGAAGTTGGACAGGTCGGTGACGTCGCCCATGGTGAGGCCCTCGACCTCGGCGGCGAACTCGTCCTTGAGGCCGGCCCAGATCGACGCCGGGACGTAGGCGCGGGACAGCGCCGAGCACTTCTGGCCCTGGAACTCGAAGGCGCCGCGGGTCATCGCGGTCTTCAGGACCTTCGGGTCGGCGGACGGGTGGGCGACCAGGAAGTCCTTGCCGCCGGTCTCGCCGACGATCCGCGGGTAGGTGCGGTAGCCGGAGATGTTGTTGCCGACCTCGCGCCACAGGTGCTGGAAGGTGGCGGTGGAGCCGGTGAAGTGGATGCCGGCCAGCGCCGGGTGCTTGAGCGCGACCTCGGAGACGGCCAGGCCGTCGCCGGTCACCATGTTGATGACGCCCTTGGGCAGGCCGGCCTCCTCCAGCAGCTGCATCAGCAGGTGCGCGGAGAACTGCTGGGTCGGGGACGGCTTCCACAGCACCACGTTGCCCATCAGCGCGGGCGCGGTCGGCAGGTTGCCGGCGATCGCGGTGAAGTTGAACGGGGTGATCGCGTAGACGAAGCCCTCCAGCGGGCGGTGGTCGCTGCGGTTCCACACGCCGTCCGAGGAGATCGGCTGCTCGGCCATGATCTGGCGGGCGAAGTGCACGTTGAAGCGCAGGAAGTCGACCAGCTCGCAGGGGGTGTCGATCTCGGCCTGCTGGGCGGTCTTGGACTGGCCGAGCATGGTGGCGGCGGCCAGGGTCTCGCGCCAGGGGCCGGCCAGCAGGTCGGCGGCCTTGAGGAAGATCGCGGCGCGGGAGTCGAAGGAGAGCGCCTGCCAGGCCGGGGCCGCGGCCAGGGCAGTGTCGATGGCGTCCTGCGCGTCGGCCTGGGTGGCGTTGCGCAGGGTGCCGAGCCGAGCCGCGTGGTTGTGCGGCTGGACGACGTGGATCTCGGTGCCGGCGCCCATCCGGCGCTCACCGTTGATCGTCATGGTCAGCTGGACCGGCTCCTGGCCGCCCAGCTCCTTCAGCTTGGCCTCCAGACGAGCCCGTTCCGGGCTGCCGGGGGCGTAGCTGCGGACCGGCTCGTTCACCGGCGCGGGGACCTGGGTCACAGCGTCCATAGAGCGCACGCTCTCCTTCGTTCAATGCGGGGGGATTGCCGGCGCGGGTCGCGCGCCGGCCACAGCACGAACGCTATTCCTGGCCACCGGGCCACTTGATTGGCCGGGCGGCTAAATTCCCCCGTACGGCGTTGTCCGGCCCGACGAACAGGGTCACGCCCCGGTCACGAACCGGCTCCTCCCGCCCCGTCCTTCACACCACCCCGCACCACCCCGCGCCTCCGGGCTCACGCCCCCGGCCCCCGCCGGCGGCTCACGCTCCGGCGCCCGCCTTCTGGTCGTTCACCACCGCCGCCCGGGCCGCGACCGCCTCCACCACCGGCCGCCGGGCCGTCTCGTACGCCGCCAGGGCGCTCGCCGCGTCGGGCTGCCCGGCGAGGCGGCGGGCCAGTTCGACGGCGCTCTCGACGGCCAGCGAGACCCCCTGTCCGGAGCTGTTGGACGGGGCGTGCACCGAATCGCCGACCAGCACCATCCGGTCCCGGTACCAGTGCGGCACGGAGGGCATGATCTCCAGCCGGGGGAAGACCTCGACGCTCGCCTCGTCCGCGGCGGCCAGGACCTCCCGGGCGGGCAGGTCCTCGGCGTGCCGCTCGCGGGCCAGCGCCAGCCAGTCCTCCCGCGTCACCGCCCGGGCCTGCTCCGCGGTCAGCTGCTCCGGTTGCGGGATGTTGCTGAACCAGGTGGTCCCGGCGCCGCCCGGCAGCGCCCAGTACCCGAAGAACGCCCGGGCCCCCTGCGCGAAGTGGATGGACCGGCCGGCGCCGCGCGGGCCCTCCAGCCGGTGCGCGCTGTACCCGCCGACCCCGATCAGGCCGGTGTACCGCGGCCCCGGCGCGGCCGGGTCGATCAGTCCGCGGACCACCGAGCGGGTGCCGTCGGCGCCGATCAGCAGGTCCCCGTCCGCGGCGGTGCCGTCGGCGAACCGGGCGGTGACGCCGGTCGCACGTTCCTCGACGCCGGCCAGCCGCTTGCCGTACCGGACCGGGATGCCCTCCTCCTCCAGCCGCCGCTGGAGCACGGCGTACAGCTCGGCCCGGCGCATCACCCGGCCGGACGCCTCGGGGAACTCGGCGAGGACACCGTTCCCGCCGTCCTCGACGATCATCCGGTCGATCGCCTGCCCGATCGCGGCGACGTCCGTTTCCAGGCCGACGTCGGCGAGGGCCGCGAGCCCGTTGGACGCGATCATGAAGGTTCCGCCGACGCCCTCGGCGGAACTCCCGTAGGCCTCGTACACGACCGCCTCGATGCCGGCCCGGTGCAGCGCCAGCGCGGTCACCGGTCCGGCGATGCCGCCGCCGATGACCAGGGCCTTCCCGATGGTGCGGGTCACGCTCATTCCAGCCTCCTCAGGTATTCGTCCAGGGTCCGGCCGAACTCCGGCTCCCCCAGCTGTCCGATGAGGTTCTCGGTGTAGCGCCGCTCGGCCCGCAGCAGCGCGAGGGCGTAGTCCTCCTCGATGACGAACATCGGGTGGAGGTCCATCGCGCCGGCCTGGTGCAGCGCGGCGCGCGAGGCGTCGATCCTCGCGTCCAGCGCCTCCAGCCGGCGGGCGAGCAGGTCCACCGACTCGCGGACCGGCAGGGCCGCCAGCAGGCTCAGGGCCACCCCGAACACCGGGTACTCGTGCTGGGGTTCGGCGACCAGCTCGCGCATCCAGTCGTCGAGTTCCGCCCGCCCCTCCGCGGTGAGGGCGTAGACGGTGCGCTCCGGGCGCTGGGTGTCGCGGACGGTCTCCCGCTCGGCGACGAACCCGGCCTTCCGCAGCTGCTCCACGACCATGTAGAGCGAGCTCCGGTTGTACTTGATGTTGCGGTCCTTGCCCTGCTCCTTGAGCCGGCGCCCCATCTCGTACGGGTGCATCGGCTCGATCGTGAGCTCGGCCAGGACCGCGAGGGCCAGCGGGTTCGACACCTTGCGTCGCTTCGCCATGAGAACGTTCCTCATCGGTTGGTCGGGATTGACTATCCAGTCTCGGATAGTCGAAATCAACTATTCAGAGCTGACGAACCCGAACTCTGTCCGCCCGGCTAAAATCAACCACACATCGTTGTCCGAGCGGATGAAGGAGGACCGGCGTGACCACCCCCGGCCTGCCGCTCCGTCAACTGCTGATGTCCCTCGGCGAACCGCTGGTCGAACTGCAGGCCGCACCGCAAGGGCTGGACGTCCCGGTGCGCGACGTCGCGATCCTCGACCCGGAGGACCCGCCGACCGCCGCCCCCGGCGAGCTCGTGCTCGCGATCGGCGCCCGCGGCCGCGCCGCCCTCCCCGCCCTGCGCGCGGCCGGCCGGGCCGGGGCCGCCGCCGTCGCGGTCAAGCTGGACGGCCCCGGCCAGGCCGACGCGCTGCGCGAGGCCGCCACCGACGCCGGCGTCGCCCTGCTCTCGGTGCGCCGCGAGACCCGCTGGGAGCACCTGGACTCGCTGGCCCGGGCGATCATCGCCGGACCGGACGCCCCGGACGCCCCCGGCGCCCCCGAGCCCAACGCGGGCGACCTCTTCTCCCTCGCCCAGACCGTCGCCGTGCTCACCAACGGCATCGTCTCGATCGAGGACACCTCCAGCCGGGTGCTGGCCTACTCCCGCTCCTCCGACTCCGACGAGGTCGACGACCTGCGCCGGCTGTCCATCCTCGGCTGGCAGGGCCCGGAGCCGTACCTGTCCAAGCTCCGCGAGTGGGGCATCTTCCAGCACCTGCGCGGTTCGGACACCCCGATCGCGGTCGAGCCGCACCCCGAGCTGGGCCTGCGCCGCCGCCTGGCGGTCGGCATCCGGGCCGGGGCGCAGCCGCTCGGCACCATCTGGGTGCAGGAGGGCGCGCAGCCGCTGGCCCCGCTGGCCGAGCAGGCCCTGGTCGGCGCCGCCCGGGTCGCGGCCGCCCAGCTGGTGCGCCGCCGCCGGGAGCTGTCCGCGGACGTCCGGCTCACCCAGACCCTGCTCACCGGCCTGCTGGAGGGCTCGACCGGCCCCCAGTCGCTCGCCACCCACCTCGGCCTGGACCTGCGCCGCCCGGCCACCGTGCTGGCCTACAGCGCCCGCACCACCGACGCGCCGCACCGCGCCGACGTCACCGGCCTGATCTCGGTGCACACCGCCGCCCGGCACCGCACCGCGCTGCTCGCCCCGATCGAGTCCCGGGTGTACGTGCTGCTGCCGGAACTCCCGGCCGGACTGCCCATGACGACCGTCCGCGGCTGGGCCGCCGAGGTGGTGACGGCCGCCCGGGACCACCTCGGCATCCCGCTGCGCGCCGCGATCGGCTCGACCGTCGAGGGCCTGGCCCAGGTGCCCGACTCCCGCGCGCAGGCGGACCGGATCCTGGACGCGATGGGCCGCGGCGGGGTGGACCTGGACGTCGCGGCGCTGATCGACGTCCAGGCGGAGGTGCTGGTCAGCGAGATGCTGGCGCTGCTCCAGGAGCACACCGGCCTGCGCGACCCGCGACTGACGGCGCTCACCGAGTACGACCGTCGGCACGGCACCCGGCTGGCCGAGTCGGTGCTGGCCTGGCTGGACGCGCTCGGCGAGGTCCGGGTGGCCGCGGACGCCCTGCACATCCACCCCAACACCCTGCGCTACCGGGTGCGCCGCGCCGAGCAGTTGACCGGCGTCGACCTCGCCCAGCCGCAGCAGCGGCTGCTGGCGATGCTGCAACTGCGGCTGCCCGCGGACGAGTAGTCCACGGGCAGCCGGAGATGCGACGATCCGTCAGGCGCCGTAACCCTGACCGCGCTTGTGCTCGTTCAGCCGGTGCCACGGGCCGCTGACGGCCAGCTGGATGCCCGGCTCCTGGATGTTGGCGAACAGGGTCTTGCCGTCGTCCGAGAAGGTCACCCCGGTGAACTCGCTGAACTCGGGCTTCTCGGCGGTGCCGGTGTTCAGCTCGTTGCGGGCGATCGGGAAGACCAGCCCCTCCTCGGTGGCGCCGAACAGGTGCGAGACGCCGTTGCCGTCCTCGGCGATCACGATGCCGCCGTACGGCGAGACGGTGATGTTGTCCGGGCCGTCGAAGTTGTCGTGGTCGCCCCAGACGTCGTTGTTGACGCCCAGCAGGACCTTCAGGGTGATGGTGCGGCGGTTCGGGTTGTAGAACCAGACCTGGCCGTCGTGCTGGACCGGGCTCTCCGAACGGGCGTAGCTGGAGACGAAGTAGAAGCCGCCGTCACCCCACCACATGCCCTCCAGCTTGCGGGCGCGGGTGACCTCGCCGTCCTTGAACTGCTTGCGCACCGAGACGGTCTTGGCGTCGCGGTCCTGGACCTTGACCCAGTCCACGCCGTAGGTGGTGCCGACCTTGGCGGCGCGCGAGAGGTCGTCGACGAACTTGCCCTGGGCATCGAAGACCTTGAAGGCCTCCAGCACACCGGCGTCCTCGGCCAGCTTGCGCAGCTTGTGGCGGCCGTGCGTGAAGCCGGCCGGCGGGGTCCAGCGGAACAGCAGGCCGTTCGGGTTCGAGGCGTCCTCGGTCAGGTAGACGTGGCCCTTCTTCGGGTCCACCACGACGGCCTCGTGCGCGTAGCGGCCGAAGGGCTTGATCGGCTGCGGGTCGCGGTTGTAGTCGTCGTCGAACGGGTCGACCTCGAAGACGTAGCCGTGGTCCTTGGTGAAGCCGTTCTTGCCGGCCCTGTCCTCGGTCTCCTCGCCGGACAGCCAGGTGCCCCACGGGGTCACGCCGCCCGCGCAGTTGGTGGCGGTGCCGGCGATACCGACCCACTGCTCGACCGAGCCGTCCCGCTTGGCGTGCACGATGGTGCAGCCGCCGGCCGCGCCCGGGTCGTAGACGTGGCCCTCGATCAGCGGCACCGGGTGCGGCCAGTTGGCGCGGGCACCGGCCAGCTCGTGGTTGACGACCATCAGGTTGCCGCCGCGCTCGTCCTCGAAGGCGGAGGTGCCGTCGTGGTTGCTCGGGGTGAACTCGCCGCTGCGCAGCTTGGTGACGCCGGCCCGGTTGAGGACCTTGTACGAGAAGCCCTTCGGCAGGGACAGCAGCCCGGCCGGGTCCTGGACCAGCGGGCCGTAGCCGACCGCGGTGCCGGCGGCCGAGTTGGTCCCGGCGGCCGCGGCGGCCGGGGCCTCGCCGCCGGCCGGGGCGGCGATCGCGCCCGGGGCGCTGGCCAGCGCCTCGGCGCCGCCGGCGATCAGCACGCCGGCCCCGACGACGGTGGAACGGTTGACGAAGTCCCGGCGGGACAGCGACATGGCAGCAACTCCTGAAGGATGAGCGGGAGCGTCGGTGCGGGATGCCGACGCCCAGCAGGCTCCGCCGGTCGGGTGAACCCGGCGTGACGGCAGGCTCACGCCCAGGCGGCCATTTGCCAACTGATGACGTTCACATGACCCGCGCTTTACCCTCGCGCCCCTCGGGACTCCCCTCGGGACTCCCACCGGGCTCCCCTCGGGACTCCCCCGTCAGCGCCGCGCGGCCCGCCACTGCTCCCAGGCCGACAGCCACAGCTGTTCGGCCAGCCGCTGCTCCTCCCAGACGCCCGCCCCGCCGCCGCCCGGGCGCTCCCGGCGCAGCTGCTCCCAGGCCCGCTGCGCCGGCAGGCTCGCCACCTCGCTCGCGAACACCGTGTACCGGACGACCTCCTCGACGGCCGCCGCGCCCTCCTCCGTGCCGACCAGCCAGTGCGTCTGCCGGGAGAGCCGGGTGAGGTGGTTCACCATCGAGGCCACCGCCGCCACGGCCTCCTCCCGCGTCTCGGTGGCCAGCCGCATCTGCTGGCGCACCGCCGCCTCCCAGCGCACCGCGCCGGCCTCCCCGCGCAGCCCGCGCGGCAGCCTCGGCGTGCGCCCGACCCGCACCTGCGCCTCGATCGCCGCGGACTCGGCGACGGTCTGCGCGATCAGCTCCCGGTGCGCCGCCATCCCGACGACGGGCGGCAGTTCGCGCTCCTCGACCGGGACGCGGCGGGCCCGCCGGACGGCGAGGTCGCGCAGCAGCTCGGTCCGTCCGCGCAGGTAGTGCTCGAAGTCGCCGATCGGGCCGAGCTCCACGGCTCCGGGGGCGACCCCGCGCCCGCACACCGTCACCGTCAGCCCGCCGACCCGCAGCCGCCCGGCCCACACCGGCACCGGCCCGTCCGCCACGGCGCCGCCGGGCCCCGGCACCGGCCGGTCCTCGTGCACCTCCACCGCGTGGGGCTCGCCGTCCACCGTGATCCACTCGCGCAACGCCCGGACCCGGCCCGGCCCGTCGCCCTCGTCGATGCCCGACTGCTCGTAGAGGCGGTCCCGTTCGTCCTCGACCAGGTCCTCCAGCTCGGGCAGCCGGTCGCCCCGCTCGGCCCCCGGCCGGTAGGTGCGCACGGTCAGGTGCGGGCCGGCCGCCGAACGCCAGTCACCGCACCGGACCTCGACCCAGCGCAGCTCACCGGCGGAGGTCTCGAAGGCGGCCAGCGCGGCACCGGCGGGAGCCGGACCGGCGGCCACGCCGTACACCGGGAAGTCGGCCGCCGCCAGGGTCCGGCGGGAGAACTCCTCCTGGCCCGCGAGCCGGTCGGCGAGGCTGCTGTCGGGCCGCCCGTCGGACCTGCCGTCGGACCTGCCCTCGCCCGGCTCCGCCGACCGGTCGGCGGGTGGGCCCACCCACCGGTCCGCGAGGCGCTCCACGGGCTTCTGGTGCCTGCCGCCGCTCTCCCGCATCATCCTGTGCCGCACCCCCGCGTCCTCGCACCCGCACCGCTGACGCCACCTTACGTGCCCGCAGCTGCCGGGTCATCAGCTCCGCCTCCGGACGGGGGCGGTGGCCGTGTCAGGGCACCCGGTTGTCAGCCGCCCTCCCTAACCTGGCGGCATGACAGCACAGAACGACGCAGCCCAGGCCCGTACCGAGCAGGGCACCTTCCCCGCCCGGATCAGCATCGTCACCCTCGGGGTGACCGACCTCGACCGCAGCGCCCGCTTCTACGAGGCCCTCGGCTGGAAGCGCTCCACCGCCTCCAGCCCGGAGATCGTCTGGTTCCGCACCGCCGACTCGGCGCTCGGCCTCTTCCCCACCGAGGAGCTGGCCGCCGACGCGGGCGTGCCCGCCACCGGCGAACCCTCCTTCCGCGGCGTCACCCTCGCGGTGAACCTGGAGTCCCCCGCGCTGGTGGACGCCGCCCTGCGGACGGCGGTCGAGGCCGGCGCCGTGGTGGTCAAGCCGCCGCTCCCGACCCACTGGGGCGGCTACTCCGGCTACTTCGAGGACCCGGACGGCCACCTCTGGGAGCTGGCCCACAACCCGTTCTTCCCCTTCACCGAGGACGGCTCCCTGGACCTGCCCTGACCGGGACGAAGCCCTCAGTTCTTGGAACGCGCCTTGAAGGCCGCCTTGCGCGCCTCCTTGGCCAGCGCCCGGTCCGGGTGCAGCTCCCCGATCGCCTCCAGGACGTCCGCCGTGTACGGGTGGTCGACCCGCCACAGCTCGCCGAACCAGCCGGCCGGATCGCCGTTCACCGGCAGGTCGGCGATCAGTTCGCGCAGCAGCTCGGCGTCCCCGCCGTTGTCCAGCAGCTGGGCGGCGAAGGTGTCGACCACCGTCCACAGCGCCATCGCCCGGTCCGGCACCGGCACGTCCGTCGCCCCCTGCGCGGTCAGCCAGGCCCGCGCCGCGCCGCCCAGCTCCGGGTCCTCCATGACCTCCCGGACGGCCGGCTCCGCCCCCGCCCCGAGCAGGTTGAGCGCCGAGACGCAGAGCATCCGCCGCAGCGGGCCGTACCCGTCGACGCCGCGCGCCGCGGCCAGCAGCTCGCGCGCCGCGGCCACCGGCTCCCGGCCGGCGACCCACACCCGCAGCTCCTCCTCCGGCAGCACGTTGGCCGACTCGCACACCGCACGCAGCAGCTCGGCCGCGTCGCCCTGGGCCAGGTCGCCGACCAGCGGCGCGTCGTAGCCGTCCTCCAGCAGCCACTGGCGGATGCCGTACTGGCCGAGCGGGGTGAGCCGGACCAGCCCGAAGCGGGCCGACTCCTCCTCGTCCAGCGGCTCCTCGCCGACCACGGCGGGCTCCTCGCCGTCCTCCTCGTCGAACAGCTCGGGGTCGATCGGGCGGTACTCCAGCAGCCCGAGCTCGGCGAGGTCGCCCAGCATCGGGTCCAGCGCGACCATCACGTCCGTGATGTCGCCGAGCAGCTCCTCGCTCGGCTCCTCACCCTCCGGGACGACCAGCAGCGCGGCCAGCACGCCCAGCGGCACGGTCTCGTTGCCGGGCTCGGCGAAGGCGGTGGTCTCGTAGAGCACCTGGAGGGCCTCGTCCAGCAGCTCGGCGGCCTCGTCGCGGGCCTCCTCCAGCTCGGAGAGCGCGTCCTCGTCCTCCTCGCCGTCCCCGGCCGGCTCGCCCTCGGCCTCCTCCCCGGCCTCCTCCGGGAGCGAGTCCGCCTCGACGGCCAGCTCCCGGACGATCCCGGCGGCGGTCAGCCACAGCTCCAGGACCGTCTCCGGGTCCCCCTGCTCGGCGGGCTCCAGGTCAGGGCCGGGAACGGCGACGTGCTCGCCCTCCGCGGTCGTGCCGAGCTCCACCAGGTCCAGGTCACAGGCCAGCGACCAGGCCCGCAGCGCCTCGACCTCGGCCTCCTCGGGCAGCTCGCCCTCGGCCGGGGCCAGGCCCAGCAGCCGGGCCGCGGGCGCCCGGTCCGCCTCGACGAGGTCGCCGAACTCGTCCACCGCCCGGTGCGGGGCCGCCCAGCGGGCCAGCGCCAGCGCGTACCCGAGCATCGGCACGGCCCTGGCCTGCTCGGCCAGCTCGCGCTCGGCGGGCAGCTTCACCGGCGGGACCAGGACGGCCGCGTCGTCCAGGTCCTCGTCGTCCAGCCCGTGCGCGGCGAACGCCCCGTAGAGGTCCTGGAGCTCCAGGTCGGCGGGCAGGACCGCCTCGGCCGCACTCTCGCCCGCCGAAGCCCCGGTGTTCCTGCGACGTCGTCCGGCCATATCCGTGCGCTCTCCCTCAGCCAGCGGTCAGCCCAACAGCGCCGCGTACCAATCCATCACCTCAGCGTATCGGTCGGGCACCCCCCGCGCCCGACCGTACGGGGCGCACCCAGGGGCGCGCGCCGTGGGCGTACGCCCACCCCTTATCCTTCGGTCTGGCACCGCGCACACCCCGCGCGGGCCACGGGGCAACGAAGCCCGACCGCCCTCCGCCCGACCCCGGGCCGGAGGGGCCCTCTTCAGCTCACCTCGCCCCACCAGGGAGCCCGAACCGCGGCCACCACCACAGCGCCTCCGGACGGGCACACCGGCACACCCCGCCGACCCCGGTGGTGCCCGGCCACAGGAGACCCCTGCCATGGCGGACCTCTCCCCCGCCGGCTCCGGCCTGCGCACCGCGCAGCTCGACGGACGCCGACTGTCGGAGGCCCTGCTCCCCCTGGAGCTCGCGCCCCGCGCCCAGCTCCAGCTCGCCGCGATCAGCCGCTGGAACGCGCTGCGCGGCGTCCGCGTCGGCCTGGTGGCCGCCGCCCTGCTGCTGATGCTGATCGGCGCCAACCTCGCGACGCCGATCTACTCGCTCCTCCAGCAGCGGCTGCACCTCACCGCGCTCGACACCACCGTCCTCTTCGCGATCTACGTGCTGGCGCTCGTCCCGGTGCTGGCCATCGTCGGCCACTGGTCCGACCACCTCGGCCGACGCGCCCTGATCCTGCCCGCCGTCGCCCTGTCCGCCGTCGGCGACGTCGTGTTCGCCACCTCCGGCAGCTTCTGGCAGCTCGCCGCCGGCCGGGCCGTCCAGGGCATCGCCGTCGGCCTGTCCACCGGCGCCGCCGGGGCCGCCCTCGGCGACCTGCTGCCCGACCAGCCGACCCTGGCCGCCAAGATCACCCTGGCCTGTTCCGCCGGCGGCGTCGCGCTCGGCCCGATCGTCGGCGCCCTGCTGGCCGGCGGCTCCGACCCGCTGCTGACACCCTTCCTGCTGCACGCCATCGCGCTGCTCGCGCTCTGCGTGCCGCTGGCACTGCTCCACCCGCGGATGCCCGGCCGCAACCGCCCGTCGGCGTCGCCGCCCCGGATCACCACCCCGGCCCACCTGCGTCCGCAGCGCCTGCGGCTGCCGCAGACCGGCCGCCGCGAGTTCCTGCACGCCGCCACGGCCGGGTTCATCTCCTACGCGGTGTTCGGCGTCTACCTCAGCCTGGCCCCGGCCTTCGCGGCCAAGCTGCTGCACACGGACTCCAAGCTGGTCGGCGCGATCGTCGCCGCCCTCCTGCTCGGCTCCTCGGCCGCCACCCAGCTGGTCGTCCCGCCGACCTCGGACCGCGTGGTGACCGCCCTCGGCATGACCGGCCTGGCCACCGGCCTCGGCCTGGTCGTCGCCGCCCAGTACACCGGCACCCCGGCACTGCTCTTCATCGGCAGCGTCCTCGGCGGCATCTCCCAGGGCGTGGCCTTCCGCTCCCTGTTCACCAGCGCCGTCGCCGCGATGAACCCGGAACGCCGCGGCTCCGAACTGAGCGCCCTCTGGGTGATCGTCTACCTCGGCAGCTCCGCCCCCATCATCGCCCTCGGCGCCCTCGTCCAGACCTACGGCCTGCTCCCCTCCGTCAGCGGCTTCGCCGCGCTCGCCGCCCTCCTCTGCGCCGCCCTCGCCGTCGCCGTCGCCCGCAAACCCAAGCCGACGGCCTGACCCCCTCACGACGAGCGCCGCTGCCCGGGACCACTTCGGTGGCCCCGGGC